>MHDZ01000032.1:3307-27423 GCA_001805055.1 Nitrospirae bacterium GWC2_57_13 | reverse complement strand
TGGTGAACACCTGGCCCTTCCGCATCCCCGTGATCGGCCTCTTCGCGAAGTTGTCGGGATATCTGAACGTGAAGCGGATATCGCACGAGGAGTTCCATGCCAGGGCAGGCAGGCTGCTCCGGGACGGCGTCAGCATCGTTTTTTTTCCCGAGGGGACGCGGTCGGGCGGCAGGACCATGGGCAATTTTCACGGCGCTGCCTTCCGGTTGGCGCTGCAGGAGCGGGTCGCCATTGTGCCGCTCTGCATTTCGGGGAACGAGAACATCCCCCCGAAGGGGTCCCTGATGCTCCGTCCCGGTACGATCCGGGTGCGCAGGCTTCCGACCCTCGCCTGGCAGGAGTTTAAGGACCTGAGCGCCTTTGCCTTGAAGAACCGCGTACGGGAGATCATCCAGAAGGAACTTGATGCGATGGAGAGAGCAGCGTGACGGAATTCGATCAGTATCGCGGCACCGAGTTCCGGACGCCCGAGGTGATCCGCGAGGTCCAGCAGCGGCTGCTTGCTGCGCACCTCCGCAAGGCTGCGGGGAGCTCGCCCTATTACCGGCGGCTGTTCCGGGAGCAGGATATAGATTCGTCAGCGGTCACCCTTGAGAGCCTGCACCGGCTGCCGCTCACTGGCAAGGCCGACTTTGCCGCGCAGAATGATGATTTTCTGGCCGTGCCCATGTCCCGCATCGTGGACATCGTCCTGTCCTCGGGCACCACAGGCAGTCCGGTCAAGATGCTGTACACGGAAGACGACCTGAAGCGTCTCGCCTATAACGAGGAAATTTCCCTTGCCGGGTGCGGGATCACGCAGGACGATATTGGCCTGCTGACCTGCACCATGGACCGGTGCTTCATTGCGGGCCTGGCGTACTATTCCGGGCTGCGGGCACTGGGCGCCGCGGTAATACGGAACGGACTGAGCAGCCCGGCCAGCCATCTGGAGATCATCGAGCGTCTGGCGCCCACGGTGATCGTCGGGGTGCCGTCGTTCCTGGTGCGGCTCGGCAGCTATCTGAGCGCCAACGGCAGGGACCCGAAGAAGAGCGGTGTTCGGAAGCTCGTCTGCATCGGCGAGCCGCTCAGGGACCGGGAGCTGAAGCTCCTCAGGATGGGCGAGCATCTCGCAGAGATCTGGGGAGCCGAGATATTTTCCACCTATGCTTCGTCGGAGACGATCACCACCTTCTGTGAATGCCCGGAGCAGCAGGGCGGGCATCTGCACCCCGAGCTTGCCGTTGTCGAGATCGTGGATGACGAAGGCGCTCCGGTCCCGGAAGGCGAAGTTGGAGAGGTGGTCGTGACGCCTCTTGCCGTCGAAGGCATGCCCTTGGTGCGGTTCCAGACCGGCGACGTGAGTTTCCTGATGGGCGGGACCTGCGCCTGTGGGCGGAACTCGCCGCGGCTGGGCCCCATTCTCGGCAGAAAGCAGCAGATGATCAAGTTTCGGGGCACAACGCTTTATCCCGGCGCCATCTATGCGGTGCTCGACGGCATTCCGGGCGTGGGCGATTATTTCGTTACCGTGACCAGTGATTACGACCTGTCGGATGTCGTGAAGGTATCCGTGGTGCTGCAGGGTGGTTCCGCGACGCGCGAGCAGATCGAGGACCGGCTGCAGGCGCGGCTGCGGGTGCGGCCCCAGGTGGATATCGTCGATGAACACCGCGTGCGGGAGCGCATCGCTCCCGAAGGCGCGCGGAAAATTAACCGGTTTTTTGACCAGAGAAGGAAGGGCGTATGAGCAGCTGTTCAAGCCGTGTTTACGGGTCTGAGTTCACCCGGGAGGAGATCGATACCGTTTCCCGGGATGGAGGCCTCCTGTCCATGGAGGTGGAGTTCAACAGCGTCTGTAATTTTCGCTGTCTCTACTGCTATGCGGCGAACCAGGCGAGCCCCGATGATGAGCTGACCGTCGATGAGTTCAAGGACGTGATCCTGCAGGCCAAGGCCTTGGGAGCCCGGAAGATCATCATCCTGGGCGGCGAACCGATGCTCTATCCGCACATCCTGGAGATGATCCGCTTCATTCACGCAGAGGGCCTGGCTATCGAGATGTTCACCAACGGAGCGAACATTACGGCCGACGCGGCCCGGGAGCTGTACAAAAACCGCGTTGTCGTTGCGCTTAAGATGAACACCTTCGACGAGAAAGTGCAGGACCTGCTGTCAGGCAGAAGCGGCGCCTATCGCCAGATCCAGGATGCCTTCAAAAATCTCAAGGCCGCAGGCTACCCCAAGGGGTGCGCCATGGGCATGAGCACGGTCATCTGCCGGCAGAATCTGCATGAGCTGGCGGATATGTGGGTCTGGCTGCGTGACCAGGGCCTGACGCCCTATTTTGAGATGATCACGCCGCAGGGGAGCGCCCGGCGCAACGAAGTGCTCGACGTGGACGCGCAGGAGGTCAGCGAGCTGTTCCACGCCATCGCGCGGATCGACCGCGAGCGCTACGGCCACACCTGGGAGCCCCAGCCGCCGCTCGTCGCGGGCGAGTGCCGGCGCCATCAGTTCTCGTGCTCCCTTACTGCGCGGGGAGATGTTCAGCCCTGCGTGGGCGTCACGATCCCTCTGGGCAATGTGCGGGAGCAGAAGCTCGCCGAGATCATCGGTGAGAGCGAAGTGATCGAGGACCTCAGGAACCATCGCAAGACGATCAAGGGTCCCTGCGGCGCCTGCGAGAAGGCCCACGAATGCTACGGCTGCCGGGGCGCGGCATACCAGTCCACCGGCGATTATCTCGCCTCCGATCCGCTCTGCTGGAAGAACGCGGACAAGCAGGACAGCATCCTGATGCTGCCCGTCCGCGCCGACGGCCTGCTGCCGCATCAGCCGCCCATGCGCATTATTGAACGGCTGCTGGACGTAAAAGAGCGCCGGTCCCTGTCCGAACTGACCGTCACGGGCGACATGATCTTCGCCGGCGAGAGCGGCCTGCTCGATGCAGCCGTCTATCCGGAGATCATCTCGCAGGCCCTGGCCGCCGAGAAGGGTTTCAAGAGCCTGGGCTCCGGCAACGGGGAACTCCAGGGCGTTCTGCTGGGCGTCAAGAACCTGGAGGTGCTCGGCGCGGCGCGCGTGGGTGACACGCTCAAGGTCCGCGTGTCGAAGACCGCGAGGTACGGCGAGTTTGCCATTCTGTGGGGAGAAGTGTTTCGGGGAGAGGAGCTGATGGCCCGCGGCGAGATCAAGGTCTGGCACAACGGGAATTAATGTCATGCGAATAAAATTACTGCTTATTATGGGACTGCTTCCCCTGCTGTTCGCAGCGCTGCTCCTGCCTGTCCAGGGCCGCGCAGAGGAAGGTCCTGCTGCAGCACCAGGACATCCGCCTGCCGCAGTACTGCTCGACCGGCTGGGCAAGGAAGCGAGCCGCTTCAATACGCTCAAGACGGAATTTCGGCAGGAAAAGCACCTTGCCATATTCCGCGACGCCGTGGTTTTGCAGGGGAGGATCTTTCTGCAGAAGCCGAACCGGATCGCCTGGCACGTGGACAGGCCCGTGAAGTATTCTGTGGTCATATCAGACACCACGGTCCGGCAGTGGGACGAGGAAACGGACCGCGTACAGCAGGTCTCCCTTGCCGGGAATCCCATTCTGCAGAACGTGCTGCGTCAGCTCACGGTCTGGTTCTCGGGGGCATACGGAACTCTCCTGGAGGAATACGACGTCCTGGTCATCGAATCGTCTCCCGTGGTGCTTCGGTTCCAGCCGAAGAAAAACAACATGGCCTCACGCATGGTGCGTCATATCCAGGTCGAGTTCCGCGACGACGGCAGGTACCTCAAAAAGATCACGGTCCTGGAGCAGGGCGGCGACCGCACGGATATCACCTTCACGAACACCCTCTTCGATGTTCCCGTGGAAAGCGGTGATTTCGAGGTGAAGCGGCGTGTTTGACCGGCAGGCGTCCCGCCTCTATGACGTCCTGGAGCAGCGGCAGCGGCTTCTGCTCCGGACGCTTCTCGCAGTGCTCGTGCTCTGCATTGCCGGGTTGTTCTTTTTCCGGTTTGAGAGCTCCATGGACGATATCCTGCCGAAGGACGAGGTCATTAGCAGGACCCTGGCCTTCTTCCGCAACTCCGAGGTGACGGGGAAAGTGGTCATCTCCCTGGGCCTGACCGATCCCGCGCGGGGGACCGACGAGCTGTTCGCAGCGGCGGACAGGGTCGCGGCTTCCCTTGACCGCGGCCTGTTCCCCGAGGTGCAGACCGGACTGTCCGAGGCCGCCATCGTCGAGGACATGGACGAATTGCTGGACCGCCTCCCGGCGATCACCTCGCGCGACGACCTCGCGGGCATCGAGCGCAGGATGACGCGCGACCAGATCTCCCAGCGGCTGCGCAGCACCTATCTGCAGCTGCTCAAACCGGAGGGGATGTTCCTGGGCTCCCTTGCGCGGACCGATCCCCTGGGGCTGAAAGGGCTGGCGCTGCAGCGGATCAGTGCTCTGTCATCGGCAATGGGATACCAGGTGACGCTGAAGAACGGCCGTTTCGTGAGCCGGGACAACAGGCACACGATGATCATCGCGAAGTCCACCGTGTCGGTCATCGATACCGAGGGGTCGAAGCGAATGCTGTCGTCACTCGAGGGTATTCTGTCAACTCTTCCCGGCTTCGTTTCAGCGGACGTGATCGCCGGCCACACGCATTCGGTGAGCAACGAGCGGCTGATCAAGGGCGATGTGGCCTTCATCGGCGTTGTCGCGAGCATCGGATTCCTGCTGCTCTATCTGGTCATTATTCGAGACGTGAGGACGGTCCTGATATTTCTGGTCCCAGCCGCGGCGATCCTTATTTCCATCAATATCGCCGGCCTGCTGCTCGGGTCCCTCTCCTACTGGGTGCTCGGCCTCGGCTCCACGGTGGCCGGCATCACCATTGATTACGGTACGCACGTGTATTTTGCCGTGAGCGGACGGAGCGACCCGGGCCGCTATGTAAAGCACGTGATCCGGCCCGTAGTCTTCGGGTCGATCACGACGGTTGCGGTCTTCGGCGCCTTTTTCTTCTCCCGGATCAAGGGATATAATGAAATGGCGCTGTTCTCCATCATCTGCGTGGTGCTGTCAACGGCGCTCGCGCTGTTCGTGCTTCCTCATCTGCTTGTGCGGTCCGGGGCGCGCCATTCGGACTTTGTGGACCGTGCCGCGCTGGTGCTTGAGCACGGCGACTGGTCACGCCGGTCCTTTGTGATCATCTGGGTCATAGCTACGGCCGCGCTTTCCTGGTTTGCCTTCACCATCGAGTTTGAGCGGGACATCAAGCGGGTGGACGGCACAGAGCAGTCGATCCTCGATGCCGAGCAGCGGTTTCACGGCGTCTGGGGAGGAAAGACCATGCCGGCCGTGCTGGTCGTTGCGGCCCCGGACTATCAGCAGGTGCTGGAATTGAACGAACAGGCATACGGTGCCGCGCTTCGCGCCGTGGGGCCCGAGCAGGTCACAAGCATCGCCCCGCTCCTGCCGTCGGCCCGTACGCGGCAGGAGAACGAGCGGCAGTGGAAGCGGTTCTGGTCGCCTGAGCGGCGGTTGAAGCTCCGGACCCTGCTTGCTGAAGAAGGCGCGGTCTACGGTTTTTCCGAGCAGGCCTTTGAGCCGTTCTTTGCGGGCCTGGACCGGGGCTCGGCCCGTACTACTGATGCGCCGTCGGCGCTGAGCAGCAGGTTCGTGCAGAAGACCGACAATGGTTTTCAGGCACTTACCTTCTTTCCCGACCGGGAAGAGCTGCTGGACGCCATGAGCGGCGTAAGCAGCGGTGTTCCGGGGTCCTATCTGGTGTCCGGCGCATTGCTGGCCAGGCGCATTGCCGAGGACGTCTCGGCGGATCTGAAGGTGATGACTGTGGCGGCTTTTGTTTTCGTGCTGGCGCTCACCTATTTCGCTTTCGGGAACGTTCGCGAAACCCTGATCGCCATGGTGCCGCCGCTCACCAGCGTGATCTGGCTCCTGGGCATTATGGAGCTTATCGGCATGACGGTCAACGTGGCCAACATGGTTGCCGGCGTGCTGGTGATCGGACTTGCCTCGGACTACGGGATCTTCATGGTCTTCCGAAGCAGGGATGATGTGAAGGCAGGCACGATCCTTGCCATCACCCTCTGCACGCTGACCACGGTGATCGGCGCGGGAGTGCTGGTCTTCGCGAAGCATCCGGCGCTGTCGTCAGTGGGCGTCACGATGGTGGTGGGCGTCACAGCGGGATATCTGGCGTCGATGCTTGTGGTGCCGTACCTGTGCGGACCGTCGTCGGCCCGCCAGGCGGGGGAGGTCAGGGCATGAGGGTGCTGATCGCGGCGATCGTCCTGCTGGCTGCTGCGGGCTGCAGCACGCCTCCCTTTCCGCCGGCAGAGCAGGTGTCCCTGGACAGCGTGGCTCCCCGGGAGATGGTGGAGCGTTTCCGGGAGAGCATGCCTGAGCAATTCCGGGTCATGAGTTCCATCGTATTTGAATTTTCCTGGAACAAGGTCACGGCTTTGGGGGTCATTGAGGTCGACCGCCGGCTGGGGACCTTCACGGCAGTGGCCATGACTCCCCTGGGGCTGAAGCTCTTCGAACTGTCCGGCAGCGGTGAGCAGGTGACCCAGCATTTCGTGTTCGAGGCCTTTGCCAAGAGAGGAAATGCCTCGGCAGCGATCGGCGAGGACATCAGGCGGATCTATTTCGGCCTGGTCCCGTCTGCTGATGCGCGCGTGAAGCGCACGCAGACGCGGATCACCTTCCGTGAGCAGGCCGGCGCCGGCGTGATGGAGCATGTGTTCGGCGGGGCCGGAGGATTCCTCATCGAGAAGCGGTACAGCGAGGACGGGGTCCTGGTCTGGCGCGCGTCCTATCATACCTACACCGCCGCAGGCGGGAAGGCATTCCCGAAGGGCATGGTATTCGAGAACAGGCGGTATGGCTACCGGCTTATTGTGACGGTAAAGGAGGTCCTGGCGTGAGCAGAATGAAGCGGGAGATCGCCTCGTGCATGGCCGGCCTGGAGGGATCAGCGGGCGACCTGTCGGCGCGGTTCGTTTTTCCCGAAGGGTTCATCGGATTTCAGGGCCACTTCCCGGCAAAAAAGATTCTTCCCGGCGTTTGCCAGGTCCAGTGTGTGCTCACCATGCTGGAGGGCCGGGCGCACAGGCCGATCATGCTGAAGGAGATCAAGCTGGCCAAATTCTTTTCGCCTGTTGCGCCCGGTGAGGAGATCACCTGCCTCTGCAAGGACGTGCAGGGCGGCGACGCCGATTTCACGGTAAAGGCCATGCTGAGCAGGGGAGAACAGAAGGTCTCGGAAATAAAGCTGCGCGTCTGTTATGGCACGTGAGGTCAGGTCCCGATGAGGAACAGGAAGGCAAAAGTCTATTTTGAGCGGGTCCCCGGTGCGCCGGATCCGGCGGTCTGCGAAGTGAAGCGCCGCTGCCGCTTCAGCGAAGTGGATGCCATGGCCATTGTCTGGCACGGCAGATACGCCACCTTTTTCGAGGAGGCCTCGGCCGAACTGGGCAGGAAGGTCGGGCTCTCGTACAGGGATTTTTTCGAATCCGGGCTGAGGGCGCCTATTGTCGAATTTCATATTGACTATCTTCAGCCCCTCTACCTCGATGAGGAGTTCATTGTCCGGGCGTTGCTGATCTGGCACGAAGGGGCGAGGATCAACACGGAATATCACATAGTCAAACAGGACGGGACCCGGGCCGCCGGCGGGTATACCGTGCAGCTCCTGGTGGACGCCGCCACCGGCGATCCCTGCTACGTGACGCCGGACCTGCTGGCAACGTGCCGCGACCGATGGAAGGCAGGAGCGTTCAGGTGACGGCGCAACGGGCTCTGGTTGTTGCGGCTGATATGCTGACGCCCTATGGCGCCGGCGCCGACGCCCTGTGGACGGGGTTGCTGTCGGGCAGGACCGCGATCTCCGGCGTCACCCGGTTCAGCACTCAGGCCTTCCAATCATCATCGGCCGGGTGCGTTGACGGTCTGTCCTATCATCAGGGCGAGTCCCTGGCATTGCAGATGCTCAGACGGCTTTTCAGCCGCACGCAGGGAGCGATACCAACGAACGCGTCGCTGCTGCTGGCAACGACCAAGGGTGAAATAGATATTCTGGAGCAGGCAGTGCTGACCGGCGGCAACGACCCCGCTGAGAGCGGGTTGGGGCGGCTGGCGCGAAAGACAGCGGACCTTGCGGGTCTGACCGGAGAGGTGCTGGTCCTCTCAGCAGCCTGCGCATCGGCATCTGCGGCCACAGCGCGGGCCGCGGCCATGGTGCGTTCCGGCCGTTCCGACTGCGTGCTGGTTGCGGCCTGCGATGGGGTCACGGAATTCGTGTACGCCGGGTTCTCATCACTCATGGCGCTGGACCCCCACGGTGCGCGGCCATTTGACCGCGGCCGGAAAGGCCTGACCGTGGGCGAAGCAGCAGCCTATGCATTGATCATGAGCGAAGACCGGGCCAGGCGGGAAGGCAGGCCCGTGCTCGGCGAGATCGCCGGCTGGGGTATGAGCGATGATGCCAACCATATGACCGGGCCCTCGCGGACGAGTGAGGGGCTGGTGCTCGCTATCAAAAAGGCCCTGCAGTCAGCCGGCGCGGCCGGGGAAGAGATCGGCTGCATCTCGGCTCACGGCACCGGCACAGTGTACAATGACGCCATGGAGATGGGGGCTTTCCGCGCGGTCTTTGGTCCGCAGCCCCTGCCGATCTATTCCGTAAAGGGGGGCATCGGGCACACCATGGGCGCGGCAGGGCTGGTCGAGATCATCACGGCCCTGAGAGCGCTCGCCGAGGCGACGGTGCCGCCGACGGTCAATCTTCGGGAGCCGGATCACGATGCGGAGGGATGGGTCTCTTCTGTTGCCCATCCGCTCGTTGGGAAGCGGGCCGCCCTTGTCACGAATGCGGGGTTCAGCGGCATCAATACGGCTGTTATCGTCCGGGCGGAGGCAAGAGGATGATCGAGGTCGGAGGCATCGGCTGGGTCACGGCACGGGAGCACGGATGCGCTGCCCGGGGCGAGCGGACCGGCAGCGATGATGACGGCAGCCTCGACCGGTTCTTCCGGGACGGCTTGTTCGCCTACCCCTTCAAGAATCACGGCCGGCTGGACCGCGCTTCCCGTCTGACAGCCGTTGGTGTGGCGCTGGCGCTCAGGGATGCAGGGCTGTCCTACAGCGCCGAAGAAAAGCAGAATATCGGCATCATCGGAACGAGCGATGAGGGTTCGCTGGCCTCTGACCTCCTCTATTTCAAGGATTATGCAGAGTGCGGCAGGACCCTGTCGCGGGCGAATCTATTTATTTATACGCTGCCGTCGAGCGCTCTGGGCGAAGCAGCCATTCATTTCGGCCTGCAGGGACCCCTGCTGTATCTGACCGCCGAGCGCGCATCCCTGCAGGCTGCGCTCGAGACAGCCGAAGAGATGCTGGAGCTGGGCGAGGCAGAGGCCATGCTGGCAGGTGCTGTTAACGGGCAGGAGGCGCTGTATTTCTTTCTTACCAGGGCCGGTGCGGGACAGCCAAACAGGCTGGGCAGCGCGCGGGAAGCCCGCCAAAAGGCGGCGAAGGGGCGCACCCTGGGGGACGTGATACAGCAGTTTCAGAGAAGACAGAAAGGTGAATCGTGAAAATAAAACTCATTTATCCCAAGTGGCCCAAGCTGGAGCGCCAGACGGAATTCCATCTGCCTCCCCACGGCCCCATCTGCTTTGCGGCCACCGTCCCCGACGACGTGGAGCTGATCTTCTGTGACGAGAACGTGCAGGACCTTGATCTGGACGAGAAGGTCGATCTGGTGGCCATCTCGGACATGCTGACCTGCCAGATCCCCCGGGCCTGGGAGATCGCCGACGAGTGCCGGGCCCGCGGCGTGCCCGTGATCATGGGCGGTATCGGGACCATGCTGCACAGCGAGGAGTCGCAGCAGCACGCCGACGCCCTGTTCCTGGGAGAGGCGGAAGGACGGTTTTCCCGGGTCCTCTACGATCTCCGCAATGGCGGGCTGAAGAAGGTCTATGATTACCGGCGTGATTTTCCCGACTCGAAGCTCATCGGCCCGGCGCGCAGAAGCATCCTGAACCGGGAAGCCTATAACTACCGCGGCGTGCAGATGGTGGACCTCGTGCACGCCTCGCGGGGCTGCCGGTTCAACTGCTTTCCCTGCTGCACCCCTTTTCTCGGAGGCCGGACGTTCCGGCCCCGGGACATCGACATGGTCGTGCAGGAGGTCGCGTCGATCGAGAACAACCGGCTGTTCTTCGTGGACAATTCCCTTGCCCAGGACGACCAGTGGGAAAAGGACCTCTTCCGCGCCCTGATACCGCTCAAGAAGAAGTGGGTCTCCCACCCCATCAAGGACGATGACGAGATCCTGGACCTTGCCGCCGAGGCGGGCTGCTGGTACGTGTACCAGGCGATCTTCGATACGTCGGACCATATCCGGCAGCGGGTGAAGCGGCTGCAGGAGCGCGGCATCGGCGTGGAGGGAACGATCATTCTCGGCACGGACGAGCACGACGAGGACTACATCAAGCGGCTCGTGGACTTTCTCATGGAGATCAACCTGGACCTCGCCGAGTTCACGATCCTGACGCCCTTTCCGCACACGCCCATCCGGGAGACGCTGCAGAACGAGGGCCGCATCCTGACCAATGACTGGCTGCGCTACACGGGCGGGACGGTCGTGTATCAGCCCGCCCGCATGAGCGCCTCAAAGCTGCAGGACCTCTACTATTACGCCTGGGACACGTTCTATGGGAAGGAAGCCCAGAACGTAAAGATGGGCAAGCTCTTTATGAAGGTGATCGGAAAGGAGATCGCCGACGGGACGTACCAGCGCCCCAGCCTGGAGCGCCGCACATGGAAAAAGCGCGCGCTGAAGGAGATACCCTCATGAGGATATTGTTGATCTCGGCCAATATCACCATGTCGCCCTACCCCGTCTATCCCCTGGGTATGAGCGTCGTTGCCCATGCCCTCACCCGGGCGGGCCACGAGGTGCGGCAGTATGACACGCTCATGGAGGACAACTCGCTCGACTCCCTGGCTTCGGAAGTCGGGCGGTTCCAGCCGGACCTGGTGGGAATATCGGTCAGGAACATCGACAACGTGAACCTGATGAACGAGCAGTACTACATCGAGAACGTACAGAAGATCGTGGCGAAGGTAAAGAGCGTCTCTTCGGTGAAGGTGGTGCTCGGGGGGGCCGGCTTCTCGCTCATTCCTGACCTGATCCTGGACGAGACGGGCGCCGACTTCGGCATCGTGGGCGAGGCCGAGTCCCTGGTCGTGGACTTCGTCGGCAATGCCGCCCGCGGCGTCTATCCGCAGGAGCGCGTGATGGGACCGTCGGAAAAGATCGAAGGCGACGGCATCGTGTCGGCGTTGTACGACGAGCGGGTCATGGAGTTCTATCTCAAGAGCGGGAACATCGCCTCCATCCAGTCGAAGCGCGGGTGCACCCACTCCTGCGTTTATTGCTCCTACCCGGTGCTGGAAGGCTCCCGGATCCGTCAGCGGGACCCCCGTACGGTCGTGGACGATATGGAACTCTTGCATCACACCCACAAGGCGAAGCTCATCTTCTTCGTGGACTCCGTGTTCAATGACGACGAAGGCGCCTATCTGGACCTGATCAAGGAAATGGAGCGGCGGGAGGTCGCCATCCCCTGGACCGCCTTCATCAAGCCCAAGGGGCTGACCGACGACATTGTGAAGCGGATGAAGAAAACGGGACTCATGGCCGTCGAGATCGGCTCTGATGCGGCCTGTGACGGGACGCTCAAGGGACTGGGCAAGTCCTTTGCCTTCCGCGACATCGTCGAGTGCAGCGAGCTTTTTACGGCGAACGGCGTGGCCACCTCGCATTATTTCATGTTCGGCGGCCCCGGCGAGACCAGGGAAACGGTCTTCGAAGGCATTGAGAACATCAAGAGCCTCACGAAATGCGTCAAGTTCGTATTTATGGGGATCCGGATCATTCCGCACACGCCGCTGGCGCGTCTGGCGGTCAGGGAGCAGGTGATCGCTCCCGACGACGGCCTGCTGAAGCCGACGTACTATCTGTCGCCGTCCATCGAAAAAGCGTGGCTCGAACAGACCCTGACCGAGGCCTTTGCCAAGACCAGGGACTGCGTGTTCCCGCCCGACGCTGTGGACAACAGCCTGCGGGTCCTGCACAAGCTCGGTTATACCGGCGCGCTCTGGGACCTGCTGCTGCCCCGTCAAGAGGGCGGAGAGAAAAAGAACCGGAGGCGGCATGCTGCCACGTGACGGGGCGGAGGCCGGCTGTATCTGGGTCGCCATCCCGGTGTACAACAACAGGGAGACCGTCCGTGATGTGGCCTCCCTCTGCCGCACCCTCGTGCCGCAGGTGGTGGTCGTGGACGACGGAAGCACGGACGCCGACGTGGAGGCCCTTCTCGCCGGCCTCGACGTGACGGTGCTGAAGCATCAGCAGAACCGCGGCAAGGGCGAGGCAATTCTGACCGCAGCGCGCTTCGCCGAAGAGCGGTCAGGGATCCATATGATCACCATTGACGCCGACGGCCAGCACGACCCCGCGGACATTCGAACATTTTTTCCTCTTCTGCAGAACGACGAGCCGGTGCTCGTCGTGGGAGCGCGGGACTTTGCAACAGAGAATGTGCCGGCCTCAAGCCGTTTCGGACGGCGCTTCGCCAATTTCTGGCTGCGCATGGAAACAGGAGTGGAGCTGGATGACTGCCAGAGCGGCTTTCGTTCCTATCCCGTGCGCTATCTGAACCGGCTGGCCTTCAAAGGCTCCCATTATGATTTCGAGGCCGAGGTGCTGGCAAAGGCGGCCTGGGCAGGGCTCATTCTGCGCGAAGTGCCCATCTCGGTCAGCTACCCGCCGCCGGGCGAGCGGGTGTCGAGCTTCCGGCCTTTTCTGGACAATCTGCGGCTGACGCTCATCCATTCCATGCTGGTGGGCAGGCGGCTGGCGCCCTGGCGACACCGGCGGCTCGTGGGAGATAAAAAAAAGGCCGACTGGAGCATGATCTTCCGGCCCCGCCAGTTCCTGGGGACGCTTCTGGGCGAGAATGCGACGCCCGGCGGCCTTGCTGCCGCGGCAGTGGCAGGCACCTTCATCGGCGCGCTGCCCATACCCTTTCATACGGGTGCGATCTTTTATGTCGCGTCGCGGTTCAGGCTGAACATGCTGATGGCCCTGAACATTCAGCATCTCTGCATGCCGCCTTTTGTGCCGGCGCTCTGCATCGAGGTGGGGCATTATATGCGGTATGGACGCTGGCTCACGGACCTTTCGTTCCAGTCCGTGTTCAGCCAGTTCTCGGACCGGCTGCTGGAATGGGTGCTGGGGTCGCTGGTGGTCGCGCCGGTCGCGGCGCTGCTCGTGGGAACGGCAGTCTACGGCATAGCCGTGCTGGTAATGAAAAGCGGAGTGCGGGCATGGATCGACAAAAAGCTCCTGTCCTCAAAAGAGGGAACCGGCTAGGCTTCTTGATCTTCCGGACCGCGGCGCGGGCCTTCGGGCTGCGCGGGGCCTACGGGCTGCTCTATTTCGTCTGCCTTTACTATCTGGCATTCGACCGGGCCGCCTACGCGACTACCATGGCCTATGTGACGAGGCGCTTCCGGGACCACGGACCTCTGCGGCGGGTCTGGGACGTCTATCAGGTGCTGATCAGCCAGGGCCGAATCCTCATCGACCGGTTTGCCCTGATCTCGGGCGGCGCGTCCTTTCAGGTCGACCTCGCCGGCGGCGAGGCGCTAAAAAAGCACTTGCAGGACTCGGACAAAGGGCTTATTCTGTTGACCGCCCATGTAGGGAGCTGGCAGGTGGCCATGTCGTCCCTGGAGCGCTTCGACCGGACCGTGCACCTGCTGATGCGTCCCGAGGACAATGCCGCGGTGCGGGCCACGCTTAATATCGACCAGGACCGCGGAAGGGTCAGGATCATCTCGTCCGAGGACGGCCTGGCTGGAGTGATGGAATCCCTGGCCGCCGTGAACAAGGGCGACATCGTTTCGATCATGGGAGATCGCGCCTACGGATATCGGACCGCGGAGGCGATGTTCCTGGGTGAGCCCGTCCGGTTCCCCATCGGCGCCTTCACCATTGCAGCCGCGGCGAAATGCCCCATTGTCGTGCTGCTGTCGGCGAAGGTCGCGACAACGGCCTACCGGGTGGATGTTTCCCGCATCATCGAACCGCCCGCAGGGTCGGGCAAGGCCAAGCAGGCGGCCGTTGCCCGGTGCGCGCAGGAATTCGCCGCAGTCCTGGAAGAGCACGTGGCGCGTCATCCCTATCAATGGTTCGTCTTCGCCGACATCTGGTCGCGGGACGAAGAGCAGCATACATAATCAACCGTTCAAGGAGCAGCGAAATGAGCAAGGTGGAAGAGCTGGCGCAGATCAAGAAAGACCTGAAGGAAATGCTTGTGCGGGACCTGTCCCTGGAAGACGTCCGTCCCGAAGAGATCAAGGACGATGAGGTCCTGTTCGGAGAAGGGCTCGGGCTCGATTCGCTCGATGCCGTGGAGATCGTGGTCCTGCTCCAGAGGAATTTCGGGCTGGAAGTGAAGAACATGGACCAGGGCAAGGAGATCTTCCGCTCCATCGACACCCTTGCGAACTTCGTTCTCGAGAACAAGAAGCCGTCCTAGTGCTTCAGGACGCGATCGCTGGATGGAATGAATAGCAGACCCGTTCTCATAACCGGCCTGGGCGCCCTGTCAGCGGCAGGCGCCACTGTTGCCGATACCGCTGCGACCTTCCGGTCAGGCAGGCCCGGCGGCGGGCCGGTCACCCTCTTTGACTCGCCTCTTGCCTATCCCGCCTTCGAAGTAAAGGACCTGCCCCGGACCTTTCTGCGCGAGGGCCTGCGGACGGTCAGTCTGGCGCTGGCTGCCGTGGACGAGGCTCTGCAGGAAGCGGCGCTGGTAAAGGAGCTCCCGAAGTTTCGCGTCGGCGTCTGCCTCGGCACCACGGTGGCGAGCCAGTTGAATGACCTTGATTTTTACCGGTCCTACCGGTCCACAGGGTCCGCTCCTCTGGAGCCCGTGGAGCGCTATCTGAAGGGGAACCTTTCCGATGCCGTTGCCCGCGCTGTCAACGCACGGGGACCGTCCCTCACGATCGTGAACGCCTGTTCATCGGGCGCCGACGCCATCGGCGTTGCGCTGACCTGGCTCAGGAACGGGCTGTGCGACATTGCCATTGCCGGCGGCGCTGATGAGCTGAGCAGGATACCTTATTGCGGATTTGCCTCTCTCGGCATCATGAGCGCCGAGCTTTGCGCGCCCTTTGACCGGGACCGGAAGGGATTGAACCTTGGTGAAGGCGCGGGCGTGGTCATTCTCGAGACCGCGGAGTGCGCGGCAAAGCGGGGAGCTTCGTCGGACCTGTTCCTTGCAGGGTACGGGTCCTGCGCTGATGCCTATCACCTGACGGCCCCCCATCCCGAGGGACTGGGGCTCGAACGATCGCTTGCAAAGGCCTTTGCCCAGGCAGGGATCGGGCCCGGCGACGTAGGTTTCGTGAACGCTCACGGCACTGCCACGCTGGAGAACGATGCAGCTGAAGGCAAGGTGCTGGCAAAGGTCTTCGGTCCCGGCATCGCTGTCCTGTCCACCAAGGGTTTTACGGGCCACACGCTCGGCGCTGCCGGAGGCCTCGAAGCGGTGTTTACGGCACTGGGGCTGCGCGAGGGCCGGGTGCCAGCAAGCGCGGGATTCAGGAACCAGGACCCCCTGATCCCTCTAGCTCCGGTGCAAAAGGAAACGCCGGTGTCGGCGCGGTTCGCTGTTTCCACCTCCCTCGCCTTTGGCGGGAACAATGCGGCCCTGGTGATCGGGCGGGAGGTGAAGGCATGAAGATCATCGGGATCGGCACGCTCTTTTCCGGCGGCCGCGGCATAGATGCCTTCCAGCAGGCCCTTGCGAAGGGATGGCAGGCCCCGTCGCCCCTCGCCTGCCGGGACCGGACGCTTCCCGCCTATCAGGTCGACCTGGACGGCATGGCGGACAGGACGGTGCTGAAAAAACTTCGGCGCGCCGACAAGCTGAGCAAGATCGCCGTTGTTGCAGCGTCGGACGCTGTTGCAGACAGCGGGCTGGGCGCAGCGGAGCAGCAGAAGATGGGTGTTATCGTTGCCACGGCCTTCGGCGCCCATGCCACCACCTTTGCCTTTCTCGACGGCATCCTTGAATACGGCGATGCCGCCGTATCACCCACGATCTTTTCGAATTCCGTGCATAATGCCGCGGCCTCCTATATCTCTTCAGCCCTGGCGATCCAGGGCCCGACCCTGACCGTGACGCAGTTCTTCTTTTCCTTTCAGGCAGCGCTGCAGCTGGCCGACGCCTGGCTCCGGGAAGGCCGCGTCGAGGACGTGCTTGTGGGCGCCGTGGACCAGGTCGGTGAGGTAATGGGGTATATTGCCGCGTCCCGGCTCGCGATCGCCCGGGACGGGAGGATCAAGCCCTTTGTGTTCAGCCCCGCCGAAGCAGTGCCGGGAGAGGGTGCGGCCTTTTTTGTCATGAGCAGCAGAGACCGCGGAAGCGCCTACTGTACGGTCGACGGCCTGCGATTCCATGACGACCTGTCGGGCCCCGTTCGTTCTGATCTCGATATTCTGGACGCCGACGGCCTGAGCATTGACGAATCATCCTATATTTCCTCCCTTGTCCCCGGAGTGCCGGCAGCGGCCTATGCTCCGCTGTACGGCAGCATGATGATCGGGAGCGCATTCTCCTGTGCAGCCGGGGCGCTGATGCTGAAAGAGCAGCGTTGCTTTGCTTCCCCGGTTCCGGACAACCCCCGGGGGCTCGCCATCGTGAGGGAACCTGCTGACTCTTCTATTGAATTCATCAGATGTATCCGGTATAATTGCAGCACGGATCGGGCTGTTATCGAGCTGAAAAAGGCCTAGCCCGGCCCCGGCATCTTACGAGAGGAAAGGGATTTATTGGGACATGGCGGTCAAGGACGCAGAAACAAGAACAACGGTGCAGGAGATCGAGGAAACACTGACAGGCGGCATCGCGGACATCACGGACGCTGAACCGTCGTCGTTTTTGCCGGATCAGCCCTTTCATGAACTGGGTATCGACTCGCTCGGGTTCGTCGAGATCCTCGTTTTCATCGAAAAAACCTTCAAGCTCCAGCTGATTCAGTCGGACCTCACGCGCAAGGACTTCGAATCGATCCGATCCCTGGCTTCCTTTATCCACAAGAACCTCTAGTCGGTTATGGCTCCCGGGTACCTATCGGTCAACAATAAATATTTTCTCTCCGGCTTCGACTGGGTCATGGGCGTGCTCGATCTCATCATGAAGAGGACGACCTGCGCCGGCAATGCCTCCCAGATCGTCCTGATGCTCGACGCGCCCATTGATGAACGCTCCTTCCGAACGAGCATGGAAGGCTTTCTTGCCGGGTTTCCCGTTGTCGCCGGCCGGGTGTCCCGGCATTGGACGCTGGCGCCCTACTGGCAGATGCCCGGCCCGAAAGGGAAGCCCTCCCTTTCACTGACCTCCACCCGCATTGACAGCGCCGTCGAGAGGGACCTGCTCGCGGAGCTGACAAAGTTCATCAACACACCCTTTCGGAGCGGCCGGGACCATCTGGTGTTCCATCTCGTATCAAGCCCGGGCCGCCAGTGCCTTGCCATGACCTTCGACCATCTGCTCTTTGATGCCCGCGGCGCTGAAGCGTTCATCAGCCTTTTCCAGCAGTACCTTGCAGGCAGACAGGGCATCGGGAAGAACATCACGCTTACCCGGTCCATCGATCTCACCCAATGGAAAAGGAAGTTTCTCGCAGGCCAGGCCGTGAACCGGAAAATGATCGCCCTGTCACAGGAGCCCATCAGGGCATTGCCGATAATCGGAAGCTGCACAGGCAAAGGGTTCAAGTACCGCGTCCTGAACTTCGACCGTGAGGCGTCGGCTCGGATCACGGACCGGGCCTTTGACGAGGCGGGCTATCTCATGATCATGCCCTACCTGTTCAGCGGTGTGATCAAGGCCGTGCATGCATTGTTCGAGGCGCGCGGCGCGGCTCCCGGGGCCTATGTGATACCGGTCTCTCTGGACATGCGCCAGGCAAAGGACATCCGGCAGGAGCTCTTTTTCAATCATAATTCCATGTTCTTTTTCCAGATCCGCCCGGCCGACGTTGATGACCGGAAGCGGCTGATCAACGCGATCAAGGAGCAGATGTACGAGCAGGTGCAGTCCCGCCTGCCGCAGAAGCTGTGGGACGCATCATCGCTCACGCGCATCGCGCCGCTGACGCTGCTGAACCGGATCTTCCGCCTGCCCCTGGACGGCAAGATCGCCTCGTTCTGCTTTTCCCATGTGAGCAAGTGCACGTATGATTCCCACGAACTGATGGGCTCCCGGATCACGAACGTGTTCCATATGCCGCGCACGCCCGTGCCGCCGGGGATAGGCGTTTTTTTCAATTCCTTTGACAGCCGGTTGAACGCGACGATCTCCTGGCTCGACGGACTGTTTGCCGACGTTGAGATGGAGGATCTGGAGCGCACGCTGCGGGACGGGCTCTGATGGGTTCCCCTGCCGGTGCGTCCGATGCCGAAGTGCTCGTTGCAGGCGGCGGCGTGGCCGGGGTCGCGGCGGCGGTTGCGGCTGCGCGCGCAGGGTGCCGCGTGCTGCTGGCCGAGCGGGGCAAAGAGCTCGGCGGCATCGGGGTCCGGGGGATGCTCCGGACCATCTGCGGGCTGTATCTGAACGGGGCAACAGAGCCCGAAGAAACGCTGAACAACGGCCTGGCGCGCGAGTTCGTATCGCTGCTTCGTTCTCGGGATCCGCACCGGAAAGCCATAAGGACCGGCAAGGTGTTCGTGCTTCCCTATGTTGACGCGGAGCTGAAGCAGGTCCTGGAGTCTCTCTGTCGTCAGGAGAAGGACCTGACGGTATCGTTGCAGACCGCTGTCAACTCCGT
Source organism: Nitrospirae bacterium GWC2_57_13 (assembly GCA_001805055.1). Classification (GTDB taxonomy): domain Bacteria; phylum Nitrospirota; class UBA9217; order UBA9217; family UBA9217; genus GWC2-57-13. The sequence goes on along the minus strand of MHDZ01000032.1, from coordinate 8,497 downwards.
TGTTGCTGAAGCAGGGCAGGTGACGGCCGTGACCGCGGACCAGCAGGGCGGCGGACTCGCCATCAAGCCCCGCGTTGTGATCGACTGCACCGGAACAGGAGAAGCCGCAGTCCTGGCGGGAGCCGGGTACGATCTGGCCCCTCCCGGGGAGATCCAGATGGCGGGTTACACGCTCCGCCTGGGCGGTCTCCGCGGGCAGGACGAGTCCCTGCCAGTGAAGGTCCCCTTTCTGCTGGCTCAGGCCGTGAGCAGTGGCGCGCTTGCTCCTGTCATGCGGTTCACGACCTTCAGCAGCAGCGACGAGCCCGGTGAAGGGTTCCTCAAATTCAGCGCGGATGGCACGGGCGGCCCGGAGCGGGAAGAGAGAACGCGCGTTGAGGCGGCACGGGCCGTCAGCGTGCTGGCGGAGCAGCTCCCCGCCTTCCGTGATGCGGTGATCACCGGCTCCTCGCAGAGTGTGCTGGACCGCGAAGGTCGGAGGATCCAGGGCGAATACGTCCTGACGGAAGATGACGTGCTGTCGGCACGAAAGTTTCCTGACAGCGCAGCCAGGAACGCCTGGCCTGTCGAGCTTTGGGACCGGACCAGGGGAACGGTCTATCGCTATGTTCCTGCCGGAGAGTATTATGAGATCCCCTTTCGCTGTCTCCGGGTGAAGGGTTTTTCGAACCTGCTTGTCGCCGGCCGCTGCATCTCGGTGAGCCATGAGGCCCTGGGTTCCACGCGGGTCATGGGCGCCTGCATGGCGATGGGCGATGCAGTTGGCAGGGCGGCGGCGGAGCTGGTCAGAAACGGGAACTATCCCTCTTTCTAAAGAAGAAAACTTCGAAAAGAAGCGGATGTAACCACGGAGCCACTGAGGGCACGGAGGAAACCGTTTCCTTCTTTTTTCGACCTGTCTCAGTGCCGACCTGGTGGATTTTTGACTTTTTACGAATGCATCAAAGATGAGTGATCCTGTCCCTATCGAATTGAATTGCACATCGGGCAAGGGAGAGAGTGCATGACACAGACGACAGACCAGAAGAAGGCCTCACCGGGAAGGGCCGGCAGGAGCCAGCCCCTCACGATCCTGCTGATCAAGCCGCACTCCCATCTCGTTGTGGCGAGGCGGCTTCAGGATTTCCTGCATCTTGAACCGCTGGAGCTTGAGATCGTCGCCGGCGGCCTGCCTGCCGAAGACCGCGTGTTTATCGACGATATGGCGCTTGTGAAGGACCCGCTGGCGTTCTTTGAGCGGCGCGTGCGGGAGCTGCAGCCGGACATTATTGGATTCACAGCCTACAGCACCCAGGCGGCCATTGTGAAGGACATGGCGCAGAGGGCAAAGGCCATCGACCCGGGCATCTTGACGGTGGCCGGAGGCATTCATGCGACCATCATCCCCGGCGACTATGCAGGGTCCGAGATGGACCTCGTGGTGCGCGGCGAGGGTGGGACCGCCTTCGGCGGCATCGTGCGGCGCTACAAGGCCGGCGAGCCCCTGACACAGGACGGCGCTGTCCTTGAGGTGAAGGACCCCGAGTTCGCGCAGAAAGCATCGGCAAAGCCGCCCTTGTTCCCCGCCGTGGAGGAGATCCCCCGGCCCCGGCGGGACCTGGTGGACCGCAAGCGATATTTCTCGGTCTGGACGTCGCCTGACGGGAGCAACCGGCTCAAGACCATGTACCCCTCCATCGCCACGATCCGGACTTCCACAGGATGCGCGTACACCTGCGCCTTCTGCGTTGTCCATCACATGATGAACGGCAAATACCTTCAGCGCAGCCCCGAGGACGTGGTGGACGAGATCGCGCAGATCAAGGAAGACTACATCTACTTCGTGGATGACGAGACATTCCTGAACGCAAAGCGGCTCACCGACATCGCCCTGCTGCTGAAGGAGCGGGGCATCAAGAAGAACTACGTGAGCTGGGCACGGTCCGATACCATCGTCCGGCATCCCGAGCTCTTCAAGCTCTGGAAGGAAGTGGGGCTCCACATCGTGTACGTGGGACTTGAGGCCATGGACGAGGCGCGCCTGGCGGACTATAAGAAGCGGACCACGGTGGAGACGAACAGGAAGGCCGTCCGGATCCTGAGGGAGACCGGCATCCTGCTTCATGCTTCGCTCATGGTGGATCCCGGGTTCTCGGTGGAGGACTTCCGGAAGCTCGAAAAGGTGATCATCGAACTCATTCCGTCCGAAGTGTCCTTCACGGTCTTTTCCCCCTCGCCGGGCACTGAACTGTGGCACCAGCACAAGAACGAATTTATCTGCGACCCTTACCTTTACTACGACTGCATGCACACCGTGCTGCCGACGAAGATGGAGATGCGGCTGTTCTATGCCCATTTCGCCCGGCTCTACAGCATCGGGTGGCGGCATAATCCGCTGCGGCTGAACAAGACCAAGGTGCCGTTCCGCGAGGTATTCCGCAGCATCGCCAACGGCACGAAGTACGTCATCGCCATGCGCAACATCTATAAGGATTATCTGCCGAAGAAGTAAGATGAACATTTATCTGACCATACGGCGGGAGACGAAGAGGCATCGGGACAGGGTCGCGGTGATCGAAGGGGAACGGAGCGTGACCTACGGCCGGCTCTTTGCTTCCGTGGACCAGGTGGCGGCGTCCCTCAAGGCCGAGGGCGTCGGCCCCTGTGACCGCGTCGGGATCCTCTGCGCTGACGGCATTGATCACATCACCGTGAGCCTTGCCGTGCTTTCCCTTTCAGCCGTGGTCGTGCCGATCTCTCCTGAGCAGTCGGCGGCAGAGATAGATGATATACTTACCCGGATCAGCGTCCACTATCTGGTTGCCGAGAAAGGGGCCCATGAACAGCCCGATGCCCGGACGCTCCCTGCTGCGGGCTTCTGCACCAGGACCTTTTCCCTCTCCAGGCGGACGGTAGCGCAGGAACCGCCTGAGCAGTATTACGCCATAAACCCCGCTTTCATCCGCTTCACATCGGGGACAACGGGGGCGAGCAAGGGGATCGTCCTGTCCCACGAAGCCATCATCGATCGGACCGACGCGGCTGATCAGGGCATGCAGATCACCCACGAGGACCGCGTGTTGTGGGTCCTTTCCATGAGCTTCCATTTTGTCGTCACGATCCTGCTGTTCCTGCGGCGCGGCGCCGCCATTGTGATATGCGGCGGGCAGTTCCCGGAAGCGCTCATCGACGGCATCATCAGGCACGAAGGGACCTTCATCTACGCGTCGCCCTTCCATTACACGATCCTGACGCGCTCGGCGCTTTTGCAGGCCGATGCGCTCGGCAATGTGCGCATGGCCATTTCCACGGCGATGAAGCTGCCTGCGGCCGTCGGCGCCGACTTCCGTCAGAAGTTCGGGTTCGGCCTCACCGAGGCTTACGGCATCATCGAGGTGGGGCTTCCTTTCATGAACCGCTCCGGCGATCCCGCCCTGGAAGGCTCCGTGGGAAGGCCGCTGCCCGACTATGAGGTCTCGATCCGGAACGCCGATGCAGAAGGCGTGGGCGAGATCTTTCTGCGGGGCAAAGGCATGCTGGACGCCTATTTCTCGCCCTGGGAAGGCAGGGACCGCGTGCTCGACAACGGCTGGTTCAAGACCGGAGACCTGGGCAGACTGGATGGCAGCGGGAACCTTTTCATCCTGGGCCGGGGCCAGGGCGTGATCAACTTCGCCGGCATGAAGGTCTTTGCGGATGAGGTGGAGGCGGTGATCAATCAGCACCCCGGCGTGGAGGAGTCCCTGGTCTACGGCGTTCCCCATGCGCAGTATGGGCAGCTGCCAGTCGCAAAGGTGGTTTCCCGGGACAGCACCACCGGTGTAGGCGCCCTGCGCCGCTTCTGCTACCAGCGGCTTTCATCTTATAAAGTACCGAAGGACTTTGAATTCGTGGCCGAGCTGCCCAGGACAACGAGCGGAAAATTAAAACGATGAAAGTATTATTTGTCAATCCTTTCGGGTCGAACTGGGTCGAGGGCAAGATTGACAAGTCCATGACCGCAGTGCGCATGGCGCCCATCGGGATTCTTTCCCTGGCGGCCTATCTTGACGAGCGGGGCGCTGAGACGGCTGTCGTGAGTACGCGGATGCCGGCGGACCTCGGCGGGCTCGATGAGGTCCGGCCGCTCATCCGTGATCTTCAGCCCGACCTGGTTGGATTCACGGCAACGACGTCGGGGTTTCCCGATGCCTATCGTCATGCCGAGGAGATCAAGCAGTACGCGCCCTCTGTCAGGACCGTGTTCGGCGGCGTGCATGTGTCGGCCCTCCGCGAGAAGATCCTCGAATCCTTTCCTGCCGTTGACATCCTGGTGACGGGCGAAGGGGAGAAGGCCATGGCGGCAATCGCTGCCGGGCAGGATCCATCGACCATCGAGGGCATCATGTACCGGGAGGGCGCGGAGATCCGGTCCACGGGATTCCGGACCGATCTCTGCGTGCTCGATGAGCTTCCCTTTCCCGCCTATCGCAAGCTTGCGGGGTTTCCCCGGGAGTACGAGGCGCCCCTCTTCAACTATCCGCGAGCGCCCGGCGCCACGATCATCTCGAGCCGCGGCTGCCCCTATCAGTGCTCCTACTGCGACCGTTCGGTCTTCCGCAAGAGCTTCCGGTATAATTCAGCATCCTACCTCTACGAGCACATGCGCTATCTGAACCGTGACTTCGGCGTGCGCCACGTCTTTTTTTATGACGACCTGTTCACGTTCCACCGCGGCAGGGTGGAAGAGTTCTGCGGGCTGCTCCGGAAAAAACCGCTCAAGATGACCTTCAACTGCGCGGTGCGCGTGGGCCACGTGGACGACGCCCTGCTCAGCACGCTCAAGTCCGCAGGATGCTGGATGGTCAGCATCGGCATCGAGTCCGGCGATCCGGCGCTTCTGGCGCGGCATAAATCGAACGTGGACCTGGATGAAATGCGGCGGACGGTCAAGCAGGTGCAGAGGAACGGCATGCGGGTGAAGGGGCTGTTCATGATGGGCCTGCCGGGAGAGACCGAGGAGACCATCGCGAGGACCGGAGATTTTATCGCCTCTCTGGAACTCGACGACATGAACATGACGAAGTTCACGCCCTTTCCGGGGTCGCCGGTGTACCAGTCCATTCTGGAGGAAGGGGTGTTCGAGGAGAAGTGGGGCCTGATGAACTGCCTCAACTTCGTGTTCGTGCCGAAAGGCATCGCCTCCCGGGAGCGGCTTGATGAGCTTTACAA
>MHDZ01000032.1:0-3223 GCA_001805055.1 Nitrospirae bacterium GWC2_57_13 | reverse complement strand
CTCAGGAACCTGCGGACCTACATCAGGATCAAGGATGATTTTGAGCCTGAAGGCAAGGGCTGAGCAGGTTTCCCGCCGCGCTCGCGGGCTGACCGGCTGTTTTGTGCCTTACGCCGCCGTGAGGATCGCCTTTCAGCGACCCTTACGACGGTATGATTATGTTTCCGTTAGCGGTGCTACACCAGTGGCGTGCTTGTTCTTGTTGTTTTAATGCTTGCGTCCATTCATTTCTCAGTCGCAATGTATTTGCTTATTAAGTGGTCCAGTAAATGTGCCGCGCCCAGGGAGAGGGGTATTGATATGCCAAGGATAATGTAGAACAGGATAATGTTGATCTTCCAGGAAAACCAAAGCAAGGCACCCACTGGTAGGAGCATCATGAAGCGCTTTATGAAGCCAAGCGTGATCGGCAAGTAATCTTCTGGCCTAATTGCGCCCCTCGCTTCTTTGGAGTCAGCTCCATCCTTAAATCCCATCCACCATTCTGCTCGATCCCATGTCTGGGCGGATCTGATTCTCTTGCGGATTTCATGTTTGTCGTTTGGCATACGGCTACTCCTGTAGAATCATTTACGTTAATGTTTCGGTGCGCGGATAACGCGCAGGTGTAGGGCGCGCATCTCAGCGTCCCACACGACCTGCTTGTTGGAATTAAATCTCGTGGAACCAAAAACTTGTCGAAGTATGAGCTGTGCCCCGTGGCAGTTCGCCGCCGTCTGTTGTTTTGATGAACCATGGACGAGTAGCGTGTTACCCGTAGCCCATTCTTTCTACTTGATTTATACCAATAAATATTATATGATAATACCAGCTTTGCAAAAACTGGAGGTTAAATTATGCACAAAAATACAAGCGTAACTATCGGCGCACACTATGAAAAATTTATTTCTAAACAGGTCGCCCAGGGCCATTTTGGTTCAACTAGTGAAGCGATACGGGCCGGGCTTCGGCTGTTGGAGGAACGGGAAACCAAGCTGTCGCTGTTACGTCGCGCACTAGCCGAGGGTGAAGAAAGCGGGAAAGCCGACTACTCCCTCAAGGGTTTAATTGATGAGCTTGATGACGAAGGGCTCAAGTGAAACCCCTTTTTACCCTCACAAACAAGGCCAAGGCCGATTTGAAAAAGATAGGCCGCTATACACAAGAACATTGGGGGCGTGACCAGCGCGATCAGTATCTAACCATGATGGATGCCTGTTTCCATCAGTTGGCCGCGAATCCCCACATAGGAAAGGACTGTAATGAGATTCGGGATGGATACCGTAAATTCAACGCAGGTAGCCATGTGATATTTTACCGTCAAACGCTTACAAACACAATTGAGATTGTGCGCGTTCTTCATGGACGAATGGACATAGAAGTGAGGCTTGCTGTGCCATAAGACGCCAATGTTACAGCCAGTGAAGAACCTCATGCCCTTTTTTATGTTTTCACCCTTTGACATCTTGGACATCTTGGGGACGGACATCTTGGGGACATACTATATCGCTCCCGTCAAGAGTTTTTTATTTTACATGATTTTCAATAGGATAGTTTTTGGCGTCAACTGAAGACGCAATTCTTTTTTTGGCATTCCTGCCGCTATCGTTTTTATCGGCGAGTCTCTCGCATTCAGACGAACGACAGCTCTAATCGTTATAAGCTATACGGCGTGCCGCGCTTTCGGTATGGCCGCCAAGAATACCTTATCCAGATTCCATCGTTCAAACGAGAGGCCCTGTATTGTCCCCCACGAGGTCAACTGCCCTCAACGTTGATGCTCGGGCTCTCTCGCCGAAATTGGTTTTATGCTTTACGGCTCATGCCGCCTTTTTTTGCGCATCCTGATCCTCCTGCTTGAGATGTTTCGGATCGAAAAATTCTTTCTTCTTCATCAGCGTCCAGGCGATGATCAAGAGCTTCGCGGCAAGCTTGACACGCATCTTGGTCCCGATCCCTTTCTCCTTTGCCCGACCTTTCAGTTTGTTCGTGTAGTAGGCGATGAAGTCCTTGTTCTTGAGCGAAGCGATCAGCGCCGCCTGATACAGGCCGTACCGGAGATCGGCCTTACCCTGCTTGGAGATGACCGGTATCGCGCTGTTTGACTTCTTGCCGCTTCGATCCGCGCACAGGTCAAGGCCCGCCATCTTCAAGACCTGCTTGCCGTTCGCAAAGCGATGGGGATTGCCGATGGCCCCCAGGACTTTAGAAGACACATCCGGCCCAAATCCCGGAATGCTCAGAAGGTACGTGTACTCGGGAAACTCCAGGCAGGCATCCTCGAGTTTGTCCTCCACCGACTTAATGGTCAGCCTGATTTGCTTCAGGCTGTCCACCATAACCTGGGCTTCGAAGGATGACGCCTCTCCCATGGTGCAGCCGATGGAGTCGACCGCCGTTCTCCAGATCGCCCGGACCCTGCGGTCCTTCGCCAAGGTTGTTCTGCCCGGCGCCACAGCGCGGTAGAATGTGTCGTATTCCATCCCGGCGATTGCCGACGGATCGAGGCATTCCCGCACCACCGCCAGGGTTTCCGAGGGACCGTAGTGTCGGTCCAACTCCGGGAAATACTGCGCAAGGAGGTTATTGCGGATACAGACGCTTATGCCATGTTCCCGTTTTTTCAGCCGCCGTTTGAGAGCGTTGAGTATGCGCACATTCCGCAGCGTCATCAAAGGGTATTCGTAAAACAGGCACTTTCCCTGGGATATGAGATCGGCGACATTGGCCGCGTCTTTGACGTCATGCTTGTCCCAGCGGCCGTCCAGAAGCGGCCTGTTGTTCTTGACCGCGACGCCTCCCACAAGAACCACCAGGTGTCCGCACTTAATCAGGTGCTCCGACAAGGGCTTGTGGTAGTTCGCTGTCGGCTCGATGCCGAAGACGACCTTCGACAGGCTGTACTGAACTTTGATTCGCTCGACATACGCGAGCAGCTTTTGAAAGCCTTCCAACGTGTTGTCAAAGACCAGATTCTTAACCAGTGTTTTGCCGCGGGCCGTGCCGAAAAAAGCGTTATGCTTCTCCTTGGCCGCGTCAATGCCGACGATCAAATGCTTATCCGAACCGCGAATCTCTTTCTTTAGTTGAAGAAACTGTTCAAGTCTGATATCATCTACACAGTTCATAGAAGCCTCCTGTCTCTTGAATTTAGTTCCGTCATAAACTAATTCTTAGCAGGAGGTTTCTATTTTGGGTAGCTTATAAAAGAATTTTCTTTCAGCTATACTGCTTGATTCATCTA
>MHDZ01000031.1 GCA_001805055.1 Nitrospirae bacterium GWC2_57_13 | reverse complement strand
TCGAGACCAAAAACCTGACGCGTCATTTCGGCGGCCTCCGGGCACTTGACGGCGTGGACATGCGCGTGGAACGCGAACGGATCATGAGCATCATCGGTCCGAACGGCGCGGGCAAGACCACCTTTTTCAACTGCATCACGGGCCTGTACCGCCCCACTACGGGAAAGGCGCTGTTCCAGAACCGGGACATCACGGGCATGGCGCCCCACGAGATCGCGGGCCTCGGCATCAGCAGGACGTTCCAGAACATCCGGCTCTTTGGCGGCATGTCCTGCCTCGAGAACGTGATGGTGGCGGCCCATTGCCGCACTAAGGCCGGCGTGTTCGGCGCGCTGTTCCATCCCCCCAGGGTGAGGAAGGAGGAGCGGGACACGGTCTTCCGCGCCTCTGAGATACTTCAGTTCGTGGGCCTTGAATCAAAAAAGGATGTTCCTGCGTCGAACCTTCCCTACGGCGACCAGCGCAGGCTCGAGATCGCCCGTGCCCTGGGCACGGAACCTCATCTGCTGCTGCTCGATGAACCTGCCGCAGGCATGAACCCCCAGGAGACGCGCCAGCTCATGGACCTGATACGCAAGATCCGCGACAACGGCGTTGCGATCCTGCTGATCGAGCATGACATGAAGGTGGTGATGGAGATCTCCGACCGCGTTGTGGTGCTGGACCACGGCGTGAAGATCGCGGAAGGGGAGCCGCGGCAGATCCAGGAGGACCCCGCCGTGATCGAGGCCTATCTGGGCAAGGAGGCGCTCCATGCTTAAGGTGACGGGCGCTGCAGTGTTCTACGGCAAGATCGAGGCACTTAAGGGTATCGAGCTCGAAGTACGGCAGGGCGAGATCGTGGCAATGATCGGCGCGAACGGGGCGGGAAAGTCAACGACCCTCATGGCGATTTCAGGCATCGAGCCGTTGCGGCAGGGAACGGTTACCTTTCAGGGGCAGGATATTTCCGGCCTGCCGCCTCATGAGATCGTTGCCCTCGGCATATCGCAGGTGCCCGAGGGGAGACGCATCTTTCCCCGTATGACAGTGCTCGAAAATCTCCAGATGGGCGCATTCCTGCGCAGCGCCGGCGAGGAAGCGATGGGCTTGGAGAGCGTCTTCGGCATATTCCCGACTTTGGCCGAACGGCGCAAACAGCTCGGCGGCACGCTTTCAGGGGGCGAACAGCAGATGCTTGCCATCGGCAGGGCGCTCATGTCGAGGCCCAGGCTGCTGCTGCTGGACGAACCATCACTGGGACTCGCCCCGATCATCGTGAGCAGGATCTTTTCGATCATCCGGGAGATCAATGAGCAGGGGACCACGATCCTGCTGGTGGAGCAGAATGCCCGTGCGGCCCTGCGTCTCGCGAAGCGCGCCTATGTGATGGAGACAGGCAGGATCGTGATGCAGGGAGAATCATCAGTCCTGGAAAGCGATAACGGCATCAAGAAGGCCTATCTGGGGGAGTGATGACCAAGGCTGGGGATGGACGTGGGATGTAGGACGAGGAAACGGACGGTGACGGTCACGAGGCCCGTTACGTGGTTCGGTCACGTCATTCGTCATCAGCGTGTCACCGTACCTTTTCACACGATACGGGCTTCGTTACCCTTACCGATCTGCGCTTAGGACAACATGCGAAACATCAAACTCATCCTAGAATACGAAGGCACGAACTACCACGGCTGGCAGTCCCAGGCAGGGACTGGCAGGCCGACGATCCAGGACACCCTCGAAGCCGCTCTGAAGAAGCTGACAGGCAGCGCACACAAGACCCATGCATCGGGCAGGACCGACGCAGGGGTCCACGCCCTGGGCCACGTGGCCAACTTCCCGACATCGGCCACGATCCCCGCTGAGGCCTGGGCGCCGGCCCTGAACGGGCTGCTGCCCGTCGACATCAGGATCGTCTCATCCGACGAAGTGAGCGAGGGTTTTCATTCCCGCTACAGCGCCAGCGGCAAGCTCTATCTGTACCGCATCCTGAACGGGCCTGCTCCGAGCGCCTTGTTCAGAAACTTCGCATGGCATGTTGATCGTCGCCTGAACGTGAACCGCATGAAGCAGGCTGCGGCCACGCTGCTCGGCAAACACGACTTTTCAGCCTTTCGGGGTTCGGGATGCACGGCACGCACCACGGTCAGGACCATACGTTCTCTCTTGATCAAGCGCACCGGCGGCCTTATCGATCTCTGGGTAGAAGGAGACGCCTTCCTGAAGCACATGGTGCGGAACATCGCGGGAACGCTTGTCGAAGCGGGACTGGGACGTTTCAGCGCTGAAGATGTCGCTGCCATGCTCCGGTCCTGCGATAGGACAAAATCAGGAAGAACAGCCCCACCCCAGGGGCTCTATCTGGTCCGGGTTTTTTATGAAAAAAATAACACTGTTTGAACGAGAGATGGTTCCTTTGTTCCGTGGTTGAAGCCTCCGTCTGAGCTCAACGAGCCTGCGAAAGAGGCCACAAGGGTGAAATGACGTCCTGATCGTCGCGAAATCCTCTAATCACAATTTTGCAATTTATGCTTGCCTAATTATCGGTAGTATGCTATTGTTTGCGGTCATTACGCCATATTTATCCGTTTCGTCGGAATTATCCGCCCTTTAAAGGCGATATATATTGAGAAAGGAGACAGTATGAAGATTTGGCTGAACACGCTGTTGCTGCTGGTGTTCACTGTGGTTTCCGCTCCTGCGGCAAACGCAGCCTCGGACAATGCGTCGTGTCTGACCTGCCACGGTGCCATGCAGGGTACGGTGGAAAAGGAAAAGGGGGTGCTGGTCAACCTCCATATTGATCAGGCGAAGTTCGAAAAATCCGTGCACGGCGGTTTCGTGGCCTGCGTGGACTGTCATTTGACATTCGGACCGAACCCCCATCAGGCGCCGTCGGCGAATGTCGCCAAGGCCGTAAAGGACATGGCGAACGCCATTTCCGCGAAGAGCAAGGTGGATGCAGTTGCCCAGGCAGCCTGCCTCAATTGTCATCCTGATATGTACAAGGAGTATGCGTCGAGTATCCACGGCCGGAACGTGATCAAGAAACGGTCGGGAGACGGCCCGGTCTGCACGAGCTGCCACGGCTCGGCCCATTACATCCAGCCCAAGACGAACCGCGAATCGATGGTGAACCACTTCAGTGTCGTCTCCACCTGCGGGAACTGCCACGAGGAAAAGAGCATCTCTGAAAAATACGGCTTCAGTCCACTGGTGATGGAGCGCTATCTGGAAAGCTTCCACGGACGGAAAGTGAAGCTCGGCCATCCCGGCGCGCCCGTCTGCTCGAACTGCCACGGCGCCCATGACGTGAAGGGGCAGAAGGACGCGGCTTCGCCTGTCGCAGGCGCCAACAAGAAGAAGACCTGCGGCACCGCGGCCTGCCATCCCGGCGCTACGGACAAGTTCATTGCCGCCATCACGCACAAACCGCTCCACCCCATCGCCCATTACTCGGAGATAGCCCTTATCCTCCTTACGCTGGGCGTATTCATCTTTATCGTCGTTCATGTGTTCCTGGATATCTATGCCGATGTCCGCGATCGCCTGTTCAGAAAGGGGAATAAACATGAATAAGCACATTCCGGCCGAGATCGAACGGTTCGACCTTTCGGCGAGGATCCAGCATGTTATCATGTTCACGACCTTCCTGCTCCTTTCCTTCACGGGCTGGGGCCTGAAGTATGCCTATGCCGACCCTTCGAGCGCCTGGATCACGATCTGGGGCGGCGCGAAGACGGCGGGCATCATCCACCGGACAGCGGGCATTATCATGCTGCTCGACTTCCTGTATCATCAGTTTTACCTGCTCAACCTGTGGCGCAAGAAGGACCTGCGCCTGACCGTTGTGCCCATGCCCAAGGACGTCGTTGACTTCTTCCAGAACGTCGCCTACTATGTCGGCCTGTCGAAGAAAAAGGCGAATTTCGGCAAGTTCAGCTATATGCAGAAGTTCGACTACTGGGCGGTCTACTGGGGCATGTTCATCATCGGAACGTCAGGTCTCTTCCTGGCCTTCCCGGTGATGGCATCCTACGTATTCCCGACGTGGTCGATCTCCTGGGCCTGGGACGTCCTGTTCATTATGCACAGCGACGAGGCACTTCTGGCCATCGTGTTCATCCTGTTCTTCCACTTCTATAATGAGCATCTCCGGTCAGACGTGTTCCCCATGAACTATATGTGGCTCACGGGCAAGATGCCGATCGAGGAGCTGAAACACAAGCACCCGGCGGAATACGAGTATCTCTACGGTGATAAGGGGAAGAAGTAGCCATGAAACAAATCAGGATGATCATTCTGCCGGTCCTGTTCCTTGCGCTCGTCGGGTGTTCGAACATGTTCGTCGAGCCCAAAGAGAAAAAGCCCGCTGAAGAAAAAACCACGGTAGTGACCATGGAGCAGGCGCTCTTCTGCTTCAAATGCCACTCCCGGGGGAACTGGGAGGGGAAGAACGGCAAATTTCCCCATCAGGCGCACCAGGAACTGCTGAAGGACGTTGTCGGCGGCAAACTGCACTGCAATCAATGCCATGACATCAAGGCACACGGCAAGATGAAGACGATTGCGAAGTCGAACGCTCCCTGTTCGAACTGTCATTGATCTTCATTCTCCCGCACATCTAAACACTTCCAGCACGGCGGCTCTTCAGGAGCCGCCTTTTTCTTGATTTTATCAAAAGAATGAAAGGGTTTCCTCAGCACCCTCCGTGGTAAAACCTGTTTTTTTGCGAGTCCATCAGATTTGATGCATTCGTAAAAAGTCTGGAAACGTGTCTTTGCGAGCGAAGCGAAGCAATCTCGCAGTTCATAACCGTTTGAAAAATCAAGATTGCTTCGTCGCTCCGCTCCTCGCAATGACGGCACTGGGGACTTTTTACGAGACCATCAGATTTGATCCGTGTCCAATAGCTCTTTTCAGGTTTAATCGTTTTTATCCGATTTATCTTCGTCCTGATCCTTCTTGTCTTTTTTAAGTCAATAAATCCGCATGTTATGACCTGCATCATACCGGCCCTTGCCGGCTCCTGCTATACTGGAAGCATCAAGAATTCGGATCCGCGAAGATATTAACCGGGAAAAAGGAGGTTCCATATGTTTTGTTACCAGTGTGAACAGGCGGCAAAAGGAACAGGCTGTACGAAGATCGGCGTCTGCGGCAAAGACCCCGAAGTGGCGGCGCTCCAGGATCTGCTGATCTACGCTCTGAAAGGGCTGTCGCTCTACGCGCACGAGGCAAGGAATGAGGGCGTCAAGGTGGATCGCGATATCAACATCTTCACGATCAAGGCGCTGTTCTCGACGCTCACGAACGTTGACTTCGATCCCAACCGCTTCGTGCCGATGATCCAGCAGGCCGTGCAGTATCGAGACGCGCTCAAGGCGAAGGTGAAGAAGGATTTCGGCCACGGCAGCGCCAGTTTCAAGCTCGAGTCCTCTGAGATGGGCATGGTGAAGCATGGCCAGAAGGTCGCGGAGCGGGTACCGGACACGGCCATCGACCCCGACGTGCAGTCCCTGCAGGACATCATGCTGTTTGGCCTTAAGGGGGTTGCGGCCTATGCGGACCACGCCCAGATCCTGGGCCAGGAGGACGATAAGATCTACGCCTTCACTCACGAGGCGCTTGCACAGACGACGCGGACCGACATCGGCGTGAACGAATGGGTGGGCATCGTGCTCAAGACCGGAGAGATCAACCTGCGGGCCATGGAACTGCTTGACGCCGGCAACACCGGAACCTATGGACACCCGGTGCCGACCAAGGTTCCGCTGGGAGCAAAGAAGGGCAAGGCCATCCTGGTCTCGGGCCATGATCTGAAGGACCTGGAAGAGATCCTGAAGCAGACGGACGGCAAGGGGATCAACATCTATACGCATGGCGAGATGCTGCCGACCCACGCTTACCCGGAGCTTAAAAAGCATTCGCACTTTTACGGCCACTTCGGCACGGCCTGGCAGAACCAGCAGAAGGAGTTGCCGAACTTCCCTGGCGCCATCGTTTTCACCACGAACTGCATCCAGAAACCGCTCGACTCCTACAAAGAACGCGTATTCACCGCAGGCCTCGTGGGCTGGCCCGGTGTGACGCAGATCAAGAACGGCGATTTCTCGCCGGCCATCAAAAAGGCCCTGGAGCTACCGGGCTTCGACGCCGACTCGAACGGCAAAGCGGTCATGACCGGGTTTGCGCGGAACGCCGTGCTCGGCGTGGCGGACAAGGTGATCGAGGCCGTGAAGAACAAGAACATCCGGCACTTCTTCCTGGTGGGCGGCTGCGACGGCGCAAAGCCGGGAAGGAACTACTATACGGAGTTCGCGGAAAAAGCGCCGAAGGACACGATCATCATGACCCTGGCTTGCGGCAAGTTCCGCTTCTTCGACAAGGACCTGGGCGACATCGGCGGCATTCCCCGGCTGCTCGATGTGGGGCAGTGTAATGACGCCTATTCGGCCGTCCAGATCGCGCTGGCGCTCTCCAAGGCCTTCAACGTGGGCGTGAACGAACTGCCGCTCTCGCTCGTCCTGTCCTGGTACGAGCAGAAGGCCGTGGCCATTCTGCTGACCCTGCTGTCGCTCGGCATCAAGAACATCCGGCTTGGTCCCACGCTGCCGGCCTTTGTGACGCCGAACGTACTGAACGTGCTGGTCAAGAACTTCAATATCATGCCCATCTCAACGCCCGAGAAGGACCTCAAGGCCATCCTCGGCTGATCTTCACGGGGGGTGAACGCATTTTGTTCACTCCCCGATCTTTTTATCCCAATCAACGGCTTTTTGGACGCAGATAAGTGCAGATACATACTACTCTCCGTGAGGGACAATTCACCTTTTGCTGAAGCGTCTCATTACAAGAGACGGAGTGATGCATTATTTCCGCATAGTATGCGACTTTGGGGTTGCAAATTTCTCCTCTGTCGTGTATAGTCTTCTTCAACGATCATGCAACGCGCCCTGACCACATATTTGTTAGTGATCGTCGTATTCGTACTCGGATGCGCCCAGCCGAATTCCCTCTCTGGACCTTCTTCATCTCCCGGTCATCTCGCAGCAAACAGTGATCTCAAGGTTTCGAACACCGATTCTGACGCCGTTGGTTCCGAGGACGGGATTGAAGAAGCGGGCTCCGAGGTCAACAATGGTTCTTCGGAGAAGCGTGATGACGCTGACGGCAACCAGGGCATGCTCGACTCGGCGCTGGAGCTTGCTGAGGTCTCCCAGGAATACTGGGCCGCAGGGGATACCGATAAGGCCCTTGAGGCCCTGGACCAGGCCTATACGCTGATCCTCCAGGTCGAAGCTTCGGCCGACGAGCGGCTGTCTCAGCAGAAGGACGATCTGCGGTTCATGATCTCGAAGCGCGTCATGGAGATCTACGCTTCCCGGTTCCGCGCTACGAACGGCAATCACAATGAGATCCCGCTCACCCTGAACCAGTACGTGGAGCGTGAGATCAAGCTGTTCCAGACCACGGAGCGGCAGTTCTTTCTGGAGTCCTATCAGCGGTCGGGAAAATACCGGCCCCAGATCACCAAAGCGATCCGCGATGCCGGTCTGCCTGAGGATCTTTCCTGGCTGCCGCTCATCGAGAGCGGATTCAAGGTCCGGGCGCTGTCCCGGGCCAGGGCCCTGGGCCTGTGGCAGTTCATTCCTTCAACGGGATACAAGTTCGGCCTCAAGCGGAATGCCTGGGTGGACGAGCGGCTGGACCCGGAGAAAGCCACTGATGCGGCCATAGCCTATCTCAAGGAACTGCACCAGATCTTCGGCGATTGGGCCTCGGTCCTGGCGGCTTACAACTGCGGAGAGGGAAGGGTTCTGCGGGTCATCCGTAGCCAGCAGATCAACTACCTTGATAATTTTTGGGACCTCTTTGAGCGCCTTCCCTGGGAAACGGCCCGGTATTATCCCCGTTTTCTCGCTACACTCCACATCCTGAAAGAGCCGGAAAAATACGGATTCAAGCTCGAGACGCCTGACAGCCCCTTGCCCTATGAGAAGATCGCCATGCCCAAACCCGTGCGCCTTGATGCCCTGGCTGACCGCCTGGGGATCGCCGACTCGGTCCTGTTGGAGCTGAACCCGGAGCTGCGGCAGCACGCCACGCCTGTCGGAGGATACCTTCTTCGGGTTCCCAGCGGCAGCGCCGAGAACGTGCTCGCGAGCATCGACTCCCTCAAAGAATGGACGCCTCCGAAGCGTTCCTATGTCTATCATCGCATCCGGCGGGGCGAGACCCTGTCCACCATTGCGGTCCGGTACCGTTCGTCCATCCGCGCCATCATGGAAGCCAACAATCTCAGCCGGTCCCATTTCATCAGGGCCGGCCAGCGGATCAAGGTCCCTGTCAAGAACGGCGCATCTGATTCGGTCTGATCTTTTCCCTCACGTTTGATGAGCTTCATTATAAAAAAGGCGGCCTCCTGGAAAGGGGCCGCCTTTTTTCATCCGGAGTTGAAAAAGAATGAACTTTGGGGGGAAGGCTCTTTCTGGCTGGATGACTGTTTTTATCAGTGAAAATCTGCGTTCATCTGCGTCCAAACGCCGTTCCTAGGTTCACGCCTTCTTCTTTACGTGGTCATGTTTGAAGATGTGATCCTGGCAGTATCCGAGGCCGTCGCACTGGGGGCAGTAACGGAACTCCAGGTGGGGATGGGACCGGTCTGTGGAGCCGCAGACAGCGCAGCGATGAAAGGGTTTTGCCTGGTCCGCGAAGCTGCGGGCCTGGGACGCCATCTTGAACCTGCCGTAGCGGACCTTCAGCAGGATGTCCTTCCCGAAAAAGATCAGGAAGTTGCCCACCGCAGCAAGGACGAGCAGGCGGCTGTTCCAATAGCCGAAGATGAATTGATAGGCGTAGAGAACCCAGGTGATCAGGGCGAGCCACTTGATCTTCACTGGAAGAATGAAGAACAGGTGAAGTTCGAAGTTAGGATAGAGATAGGCAAAGGCAAGGAATACGGAGCCCCAGAGGAACAGATTGGAAGCAGGGAACAGGGGAGTTAAGAATGCCACGCTTACGGTCAAAGCATAGCCGATAAGAAGAAACAGGTTATACCGGAAGGTTCCCCAGTGCTGTTCAAGAGAGGATCCGAAGAGATAAAAAAGGTACCAAAAAAAAATGATGAAGATCGGGCTTGTCCTCATGGGAATGAACAGAAAGGTCAGCATCCGCCACCACTCGCCATCGAGGACCAGTGCCGGCACCATGAACAGAAGTCCCATATCGAATTGGCCGGTCAGGGAGAGAAAGAAGAGCAGCACCTGGCCGGCGATCAGATAGATGGTCACATTCTGAATGGCATAGCGGCCGTATTTCTTTTCAAGACTGTTTATCAGGTTCATTGTTCGTCCAATTCCTTCATAGCGCAGCCTCGGGCTGCAATTGAAAATTTCAAATTGCACATTTGCTGCATGGCCGAGGTCTATGATAGTATAAAGATTCGCGTGATCATGTCAATTCTTGCAAAGAAACAGCATACTACTTCTTCTTGCGAGATTTTTTTCCTGAAGCCGGGACGCGCTTCCGTGCTGCCACGCCAATGGCCTTTTCCGCCCAGGCTGCGAGCTGGTCCCGGTCTTCCAGGACATCAACAGGTACTTCATAATACTGCATGGCATATCCCTCGTCCCCATAAGGGCGGAAAGGTTCCATGGCGGCTGCATCGAAATCTCCGCGCGTTGAATCATCAACCTTGAAATACAGTACATCATCGGCCACGAGCGCGAAGAAAAGACCCTTGTGATAGAGACCCGCGCCGCCGAACATGCGCTTCGCCGTAACGGGCCCCAGGACCGACAGCAGGTCCTGGACATAGTCGAGATATTCGTTGCTGACCGGCATGGTTCCTGATGCTCCTGGTAACGAACGCAGGGGCGGGCATGACCGCCCGCATGAACGGTGACTCTGGTCGCCCCTACGGCTTTCAAAATGACACGCTAAGCTTAGCACGTTTGCCCGGTGGAACGGGGAAATGCCCCGGTGTGAGAGCGCCCACCCCGTTGCGGTGCAGCAATATCCGGATTGAACCGGTTGTTAATTACTATACACGACCCGTCCGTTCAAGGGCTGCACAGGCCGGACGCTGCCGGGATAGAGGGAACGGTATTTTTCTATCTGCGCAGCCGAGACCGTGAGCGGCTGCTTCAGGACCATCCACTTGACTCCCTCGGAGCAGGGAGGAGTGGTAAGGGATCCTTCATAGGAGTAATAAGTGTGTTTTACAGGCAGCAGCTTCGATGCGCTGATCCGGACAGAGTGAACTTCGGGCTTGCCGACCGTCATGGGAAGAACGTTCCAGATCGACTTGATCAAGGGGTTCTCAGCGCCTTTTTCCATCAGCACGCCGACGACTGCCAGTTTTCCGTCATCGCTCTGATGCACGAGGTGGACGACCATGGCAGCGGCTTTGCCGTTCACCGTATGTTCGCTCGGCTCATGGAAATGTAACTGGACCAAATTGTATTTCTTGCCATCGACGGTGATCGAACCGCCACCTGAGGTCGAGACCTTGATCGTGTGGCCATTATTCTCGATCATCAGGGGAACGTCTTGGTACGTGAAGGTAATGGCCGGCAGGTTCTTCTTAACGGCCTTGGAAATATCGATCGGCGATTGATTTTTTCCGGTACCGCAAAACGCGTACTCCTTCGACAGTGAGCCCCACTGAGCAGGGGCGCCTTCACCGGAGTAGCCCCAGTGTGCTCCCTGATGGGAATCCTTGCATCCATGGAATGCAATAAGAGCGGATACTGCGGCGATCCAAACAATGTGTCTTCTGTTCATGCGTTGTCCTCCTTGACGGGAATAGTGTGAAATGAATAGATACGATCGGAGCTTTGTGAACAGAGGGAAGTCAGTCGAAGTACGAAACGATCGTATCATAAAGGAAATCAGCGGTGATGTCAAGAATGGGGCAGATCCTCATGAAAGGTTGGGCGTACCATGGATCCTGGTGATCGAGCCGGCATCCGCGCAAAACTGTATTTTGTTTCGCCTGACTAAAGATCGATCCAGAGTCCGAAGGACGTCCAGCGCTCCGTGTCGCGGAAGAACTCACCCATGGGGGGCCTGCCATTCACGTGCTCGATGCCGAAGCGCCAGTCGCGACTTGTCGTGCGGAACAGGAGGCCGGCCTGGAAGGCCGAGTCAAGACGCCAGTCTCGCTCTTCCCAGGACTGCAGGTCCATGGCAGCATACCAGCCCATGCGACCCCTCCAGAGAGAGGCAGGACTGAAAAATTCCAGGCCTGATTGGATGCGTCCGGGTTTCTGGAGATTTTCATTCCTGAGATTGTAACCGCGCGCGAACTCCGCGTAGAGTCTCCACGGTCCAGCAGGCCGCCAGCTGACGGCTCCGGCCATTTCTTGCCGCGTGTATCCGATGCGCAGACGGCCGGTGCGGTGGGGATCGGCCAGTGCCGGAGGGAAGAGCGCATCGTCCGGGAACAGCATTATGGCGGAGGTTGTATCATCAGGGTTCGGAAGTGGACCAGGAGACTCGCCCCAAGCAGGGGCGGGAAGGACGGACAGGGCGAGCACCAGGAGAACGGCAAGCATGATTCGATCTTTCCCTCGGCTCGCTTGGTATGGGGCGCATTGGATATGCATGGACCGCCTCCGATGCCTTTGGAAGGATTTTCAATCGTTGGCCGGCAATGCTCCGTTCAACGACAGCGCACGGCCGGTCTCATCGAACTCAACGGACAGAACTTCACCAGAGGCGAGCCTGGCCGTGACCAGACCGACTAGTTCAGAGAAGGGTATTTCTTTTGCCGCCAGATAGGACGTGAGTGCGTTGTGATGGTTCACTTCATAGAGCGAGATCAGGTCCGTGAACCTGTGCATGAGCCGAGTGAGGTCGAAGGCTGGCTGCGCATCGATCTCCCGGCCCGTGATGAGCAGGTAGGCGGCGCCTCCCTCGTAGGGGCTCCGAAAATGGCAGCTTGCGCCGCTGATCATCGATGCGATCATCGAGATCATGTGGCCGTCGGCCCGGTCAAGGTCAACAGCAGGCAGGGTGAACTCTTCGATACCTTCCCGCTCACCCCAGGCTTGAAGTTCACGGGCTGACCGAAGCAGTTCGTCGGGAATCTCGGTCTGCTCGTTCGCCCAGGCCCAGAGCCAGGTGAGCGTGTTGTCCGATTCCGTGCCGAGCGCCTGGAAGGGGTACTCCATCCCGTCGAACCGGATCACACCGCGGTCAAGATCCAGCTCCCAGGAATATTCGCCGAGAAGCAGGGATAAATGCTCCTGCTTCTCGAGGGCGAGAAGAGCGTATTGTTCAAGAAGAGTGGTGAATTTTGTCACATTACCTCCGAAAGAGCAGAATCTGATTATACGGCAGGAGCGGCGATTGTCAAGCAGAAGGTGTCCGCGTGTCCGCGTTTCTGCGCAGGGTCTTACGTCGATTGCTAATCGAGCTGTCATCCCCTTTGCTCGGACGCGCATTTGCGCTGAAAAAGCGGCATAGCCCTAGGGTCCGCTGGAGGCAATAAACAAAATCCATTTTTTCCCCAACGATGGTGCAGGCGCTCCCGAGTGTCCATTGCCAAGGTACGCCAAATCTCTCATCGCATCTCAATAAGTGAGTGCCGATGTCTGCATACTGCATCATGTACGAGGTATATCGCCATCTGCGCACTTCCCCCTTGCTCACCGACACCGAGCGTGATAGCATATACTAAGCTCCCTCCAACAAGGCCATCACGATCCGGAAAGGCATTCACTATGCGAAAGATATCCCTGTATATCTTCGGGGCAGTGCTCTTCATGGCTTCGGCCCTTCCTGTGCGTGCCGACGAGGTAACCCGCCCTATCACGCTCTGGCCCATCCTGTATCACAGCAGCTCACCGGACCGGGGCGAGACGGACGTCATCTGGCCCTTCTTCCGCTATGAACGCGAAACCACCAAGACCCGGTATGCCGTCCGTCCCTTCATTTTTTCTACGGAAAGCGACACGGCAAAGGACTACCGTACGACGAGCATCATCTGGCCCATCAGCATCTACAAGAGGGAGGGCCCGAGGATATCCTACCACCTCTTTCCGTTCATCTGGTACAAGCGCCATCCTGATAAGCACTACTCTGTTCTCTTTCCTTTCTACTGGAACGGAAAAGGAAAGGACTATTCCTATTTCCACCTCTGGCCGCTCTTCGGAGAGAACCGGCAAGGATCTTTTGTCGAGCATTCCACGCTCTGGCCATTTTTCCGCTACGGAAGCGACCCTGCTGCTAAAGAACTGGAGATCAATGCTCCCTGGCCCCTAGTGCAGTACCACCGGAAAGCAGACTATGTGTCCCATCGTTTCCTGCCCCTCTACTGGTACGAGCAGGGCCCGGACAGGACAGGCGGGTTCGTTTTTCCCTATTTCTGGCACGAGACTCCTGATGAACGGTCACGGGGCATCGTTCCGCTCTGGTATTTCTCCCGCGGCAGTGGCCGCGAAACAGACCTGATCTTTCCGCTCTACTATCGCCGCAGCACGCCGGAAGAGCGCATGCGCTTCATCACGCCCCTCTATTTCAGCAGGCGTACGCAGGAGTCCCGTATCAACCTGTTTTTGCCGATCACCTTCCGGTACGTTTCACCGCAGAAGCGCGTCCTCTTTGTGCTGCCTTTGTACGCAGACTGGCGCGAAGATGGCAAGGAGATCAGGACGGTCCTGCCCTTGTATTACAAATACCGCTATCAGAATACTGACCTTACCGTCGGCCTGCCGGTCTATATGAAATACCGCAGCGGACCCTACACCTTCTCTACCTTCTTTCCGCTGTACTACCATTCACGTGACGATGAACGCCGATCGGAGCTCACCTATTATTTCCCTGTCTACGGCAGCTATCGAAGAGGGGAGTCTGTTTCGCAGCATTTTGTTTTTTTCCCGCTCTATTCCCAGCTCTATGACCGGGAACTGGATCTGAAGGCATGGGACGTGCTCTGGCCGCTCTTCCATTATGAAACGTCGTCTACGACGAAGTCAGTTCGGTTCCTTCCGTTCTACTGGCACGACAGGACGCCTAAACGCGACGCAACTGTTGTCTTTCCGCTCTACTGGTCCTTCCGGTTCGGAGAAGACTCGTACCAACACATCATTCCCTTGTATGGTGTGCATAGAAAGGGCGATGCTTACACGAAACGATTCATCCTGGGGCCTCTGTACATGGACACGCGGGACGCGGTCACTGGCCTGTCGCAGCAGGATATTCTATTCCCCCTGTTCAGCCGCAAGGTGGAAGGAGACGAAGCACGCTCCTGGCTATTCCCCTTCTATTTTCACCGCAGCAAGCCGGACTCAAGCCTCACCCTGGGTTCCCTTGCCCTGCTACCGCCCTATCTGATCAGTTCGCGGGACCAAGACCAGGAACTGTTCCATCTCTGGCCCTTCTACGGCCATCTTCAGCGCGGCGCTTATGAAGAGCATTCCGTTCTCTGGCCCCTGTTCCGGTCCGGCACGGACAGTTCCCGGGATATGACGAGGACCCATCTGCTGCTTTACTATCATGAGCGAGAGGGTGACCGTTCCTCACAGTTTTTTTTCCCCCTGTGGTATCACCGGTCATCGCCCGATACCACGACGGACATGTCGCTTTTCTTGCATTATTATACGCGCGATAGGCAGAAGGACGAGACGCACTTCTCTTTTCTCTGGATCATTCCGCCTGACCTGAGCCTGATACGCCATCATAGGCAGCAGGGAGCGCTGAAACACGGCTTCTTCCCGTTCTATACCTATGCCTCGGATCCCAGGGCCGACTCCCTGAGTTGGTCGCTTCTCTGGCCGATCTTCTCCTACAGCAGCAAAGGAGAGTTCGTTCAGCAATCCGGATTCCTGTGGCGCGTTATTTATTACGAGCAAAACGACGCCGACACCTACGATTTCCGCTTCCTCTGGCGCTTCATCCGGAAGGCCGGGACCGCAACCTCGTCGGTCTTTGAGTTCAACCCCTTCTATTACACGGAGCAGGAGGAAGGGAAGGGGTCCTACTGGTCGGTCCTGGGCGGGTTGTTCGGCGTGGAGACGACAGGGGAACAGAAGAAGAATTACCGGTTCTTCTGGGTCTTCTGAAGTGAGGACAGGGACAGTTTCCTGGGAACCAAAAGGGGACAGTTTCCCAGGGATCAAAAGGGACAGTCCCCTGGGAACCAAAAAGGGACAGTCCCTATAGGCCAAGTTGTTTCATAATCAGGCGGTCGAGCAGCCGGTCAGGAAGAATTTTCTTAAGCAGGGCCTGGATATGAGCGCCCCTGCCCACGAGATAGCGCGTTTTTGGTCTCGCTGCCGTTAAAGCATGCACCACGGCCTGCACCACCCGTGATGCCGGGATGGCTTCTTCGCCTTTCCGGAGGGCGGCTGCCTGCACGGCACGCATGGCATCACCGTAGAGCTCCTGCGCCTTGTCAGGATAGGCTGCTGCTGTGGCCGCTGCGGAAGACACGGACTTTTTCCAGATCGGCGTGGCAATGCTGCCTGGCTCGATGAGCGAGACCTCAATGCCCCAGGGCAGAAGCTCCACTCGTAAGGCATCGGACAGAGCCTCCAAGGCATGCTTTGACGCTCCGTAGGGGCCGACAAAGGGTGTGACCACCCTGCCGCTGATGGAGCCCATATTCACGATCCTTCCGTGACCTTTGCGCAGCAGGGGGAGAAAGGCCCTGGTTACGGCGATCTGGCCGAAAAAGTTCACCTCGAACTGCCTGCGTATCGCGTCAAGGGGCAGGAACTCAAAGGGTCCGCCGACCACGATGCCGGCATTGTTTACCAGCCCCTTGATGCCGCCATCGCCCACGGCCTGGGCGACCGTCCCGGCAGCTGCGCTGATCGAGCCGTAATCGGTCACGTCGAGCATGACCGGTAAGATGCGGCCCGATGAGGCATCCTTCAGCCCGATCCCGTCAGTATCGTTCCTTACGCCTGCGAAGACCCGGAACCCGAGTCGGTCGAGTTCCAGTGCGCAGGCCCGTCCGATGCCCGTTGACGCGCCGGTGATCACCACCGCGCCGCGTTTGCCATCGTTCTCTGTCGTCATATACCTCACCTCAGATGCCATATTCGTGGTTTGCGAACGTCCAGTGAAGGAACTGGTGGATCTCGTCGGCCGCTGACCTGGCATGCATGCGGATGTACTCATCCTGCTCCATCAGGGCCGATTCGATCAGGGGTTTGACCTTTTGTTCCTCAAGTGTACGGAACCGCCGCGCAAGGTGTCCCAGGCCGGCCAGGGCATGACTGCGGACCCGGATGTTCTCGTGCCCGGCCAGGCGCAGGATAATGTCCTGGGCATCCGCAGGATCTTCGGCCAGCAGGGCAACGGTGATGGGCATCAGCGCCAGTTCGTCAGGGTCATTGCGTCCCAGGGCAGCTTGTATGTCGGCATCGGAATAGTGATTGAGATCGTGGAATTTTTTTGTCATCGCGACGAATGATCCTGGAAACGGCAGTTGGACGCAGATGATCGCAGATAAAATCAGGCATTCATGCAGCAAGGGCCTTCACCCAAAAGGTGATTCTTTTCAGCATCAAAATAGTTATTTTGTCTGCCTATATCCGCTGTTCCAGATTTTATCTGCGTCCAAATGCTCATATCAGGATGATACCCCAAGCTTGCGGGAAGCGTCAAGGGGGTTTCCATGGATAGTATCGAAGGATCACTCGAAAGGAATGGGTGGATATCGTAGATTGATACTGAGCCTTGATAAATAGAGAAATGGAGGGGCCTCGCAGGCAGGCCCCTCTGCAGCAGATCAGTGTGAGGTCTGTTCTTCCGCGTCCTCGAATCCCGTAACCATCGCCCTGATATGTTCCATCGGCGAGCGCCCCAGCGTAGTGAGATAGATGTGGACGTACAGGAAGGCGATGAAAAACATGTTCAGGAGCACATGGACCGAAGATACCGCCTTGACCCCTCCGACCATTCCAATCAGGACGGCGAACCCCTTCAGGTCCCACAAGAGCAGCCCTGAGACGATCTGAAGAGGCAGCAGAATGACCATGAGGCTGAGATAGGCCATCTGCTGCATGGGGTTGAACTTATGGTCCGGTGAGGGGTGGTGAGGGTTGGCCTCTCCCCTGAAGATACCGTACCCATAGAACCTGGCCTGCCGCACCATGCTTCGCAGCAGCCTGGCCGGATGGAGATCGGGAATGTATATCCGGATCTTGCCGTTCAGCAGATAGTAGACAAGCCAGAGCATGAAATTAATGATCAGCGCGAAGCCGAAGAAATTATGGACATCCACGGCGGCGCGGAAATCCATCAATTGCATAAGGTCCCGGTATCGGATCTGGAGGCCCGTCACGATCAGAACGAAGAAGCATCCCGCGTTGACCCAGTGCCAGATGCGCACGGGCAGGGGATGGAGATATATCTGCTTCATGGCGTTCCCTCCTTCCGATGTGTTCCGGAACCGGGCCGTTGGGAGGCCTCGCGGAGCAGGGCCCGTGCCGTATTGTGTATGAACACGACACCTATGGCAGACAGAATCATGGCAATGCCGAGCACGTCGATGATCTTCAGCCGCGTGCTTCCGAGTGCGTAGAAATCGTTCAGCGGGATGAGGGAGTACATCGACCCCAGAGCCGCCTGATGAACGGGATACCGCTGCTCCCGCCCGTCAGGGGAAGAGAGAACCATATTCACATTCGTGAAATAATCGGAACCGGCCCTATGGCACGTATCGCAGGCCTTTAACGCCTGTTCTTTTTGCGCGAGGCCATGGGACTGACCGCAGTCACGCAGACCGAGCACGCCGTCCATGCTGACCGCATATTCGCCCTCATTGAGCTTCCGGTATATGGTCCAGAGTTCCTTTCCTGAAAGGCTCTCCTCCCGGGCCTGTTCGAGCAGCCGAAAGTCCGATCCGAGTGCTTTCCGTGCATGGGAGTCTGAGAGCCTTTGGCCGGTGTTCCGGTCCCGTACGGAGAGGTATACGCCGCGTACCCCTTCAGGTACATGACAGACCGTGCAAGCGATCGTCTCAAGATGGACAGCAGCATTCGGAAGCCACGCTTCATGACGGTCCGGCGCATCATGATGACATTCGAAACAGGCCGACCGGATCGACTGCGAGACCATTGCGGGACTCACCTTGTGAGCGAAATGGCAGGAGATGCAGAGCGGAGCGTTTTCCTTCCCCTCGGACCGGGCAAGCCCATGAACGCTTGAGGCGTACTGAGCGTACGCGTCTTCATGGCATTTTCGGCAGGCGATCGAGTTGGAGGTCGCTGCAGCAGAGACCGGTCCCACTGCGTGGGAGCCGTGGCAGTCCGTGCAGACAGGCGCGTTCCTGTCCCCCTTCTTCAGGCATGCCGCATGGATGCTTCCGTCGTAGTCCTCCTTTTTGTCGGAGTGGCAGCGTGCACATGCCGATGACGCGGCAATGGTGAACTCCCGTCGGCTGCCGGGCCGACGGAGGGGGTGGGAAGTCTTCGAATATTCCTCATGGCAGTCGGAACAGCCGTGACGGGAGTGTACGGACCCCCTGATGACCTTATGGTCGACGGTACGCGAAATCGATTTTCCATTCACGAGAGTGGTGATGCTTTTTGCATGGCAGGTAAGACAGTACTGGGTGGTGTTCTTTGCGGATTTGAGCCCGAAAACCTTGCGGATCGCGTGGGAACCGTGGCAATCCGAGCAAGGCGGAGCGTTCGCGCGCGCAGCTTCATAATTATGCATTTCGTGCGTTGGTGATGGTTCATCGCCGTGGCAGTTCCTGCAGTTCAGGTTCACCTGGAGCGCAAAGGCCCGTTGGCTTGCATGGACGGTCTTCGGATGGGCTCCGAGGCTCATGTCGCTGTGGCAGCCGGTGCAGGGCACTGCTTCATGAACGGACCCGCGGAACAACGTACCCGTCATACGGAGCGATAAGGTCTCTCCGTTAGCCAGCGTTTTGCTTCGGGACAGCATCTGATGACAGGACAGGCACGCTGTTGATTCCGCGTCCATGGCCGGTTCCGCCGCTACTGAAGGTTTCGCAATGAACAGGACCATTACGCACAGGAGAAGCAGAGGCATGAGCAGCGTGAAGGCAAGGCCGATAACTGGCGCGAGAATAAATGCTGCAGCGCTCGGCTGTACGCTCTCGCCGGCGGACAGGTTCCAGTACGTACCAGGGTCCGCCGGCTTACCGCTAAAAAATACTAACATATGCGTTCCTCCTTTCTTCTTGGGTTGAGATACTATAATAAACCGCGCAAGGTGCGCGGGTATCATGCTGTACCAGGCAGCGTCACCGCACCAGAGTCGCATAAAGCGCCTGGAGGTGGAGCTGCTTCGGAGGCGGATGCATCTTTTTTATCAGTTAAGAAGGGAGGGGATGCACAGCTGCTGCAGGAATTGTTTCTAAAAAGAGTATAGCACGAAAGCAAAAAAGAGCAACAGTGATCCTTTTGACATCCATATTCTAAACTGCGAACTTGAACGACAATACTCGGACGATTTTTTTCCGAGTGCAGGCATTTCCCTTCACGAGATATCATACGTCAGGGGAGGGGTCATTCTGCGGCTTTCAGCGTTACAATCGTCGATCCCCAACCTCCGGCCAACTCATCTGCGTTTTTCACATCGACTACGAAGGGAAGCCGTTCCATCAGGGCACGGACAGTTCGCTGGAGCGTTCCTGTGCCTTTGCCGTGGATGATGCGGACCTGCAGGATGCCGCGTTCACGACAGGCCTCCAGGTACTCAGGCACCAGTTCTTTTACATCACCGGGACTGAAGGTATGCAGGTCCAGCACACCGTCAATGGGCATCTCAACCGGAGTGTCAGGCTCCATGCGGTCTCCGGCCTGCGTGGTCAAATACCCCGTGCTGAAGGAAATGGATCACCTGTTTGATCACCGTGTGGTTCCTCATGATAAAGGAATGGCCTGCAGCCAGGACCAGGAAATCCCTCATTCCCGTCAGTTTCGCCCGCTCGATCGATACCTTGCCGTCATTGGGGCCTTTGAATATCATATTTGAAAAAGGCATAAGGCTTCTGGTTCCTGTTATGATACCGGTCTCGACAGGGATCGGGCCGAGCGAGAGCGGTACGCTGTCGGGACCAATGCCGAGTTCCTGCGCTGCCGGCCCCATGAGCCAGCGATAGAAAAAATTCTTTTTCAGCAGCTCAGCCAGTTCGCTTCCCTGGTTCGGCGGAGCGAGCATCACGATCCGGCTTCCTGCTGGAAGCTTACTTTCCTGTAGATACTGCCGAACGATGATGCCGCCGAGCGAATGCGTAACGAGATGCACGCGCGACGCTCCCTCGGCCTTGCAACGGTCAATTGCAGGGGCAAGATGTTCATCCGCAATCTGTTTGATATTCCTGGAGAGAGAAGGGTAGCCGATATTGGCTGTATTGAAACCTGCCTTGCGTAACCGGCGCTCCAGCAGGGACATAGATCGTTTTGTCCTGCCCATGCCGTGGAGAAGGATAACGCATTCTGTTGATTCTTTTTGGTTTTTAGGTAAAAAGGGCATGTGGTCTACCGGTATCCCAGGACCTCGCGGCGGGGTGCATGCAGGCCTATTGAGGGCAATACATAGTCATGATGTTATCGTAAGTTCGACTTTAGGACAACTTCAGAAACACTCCAACATTCCTCGTTGTTGTTTCCCGCGCACAGCAGATGCCCGCAACAGCGATCTTCTTGCTCCATGATAGAGCAGGGCGCCGAGTGGCGGGCCGAACAAAACGATCAATACTACCCATGTTATCCGTAGCTTTCGACTGATGGACTGAAGTCTAATGCAATCGACCAACATAATTACCCAGTAGATGACGAATAAGGAATAAAGAAGAATCAATAGAAATTGATCCATATCCTATGCTCCGGCCCGCTCATTCTTTCGAAATACCCACTCATCGTTCCTGCTGGACCGCATCGTGTACCAGCCAGGTGGCAGTCCCGCCAACTCAACGACAGTCGGGTCAAGATCAACAACCTCACCAAGAGAGATGATCATCGCATTCGGTTCTGTTGGCTCAGTACCGTCGAGGAATTGCCACATTCCATCTTCGCTGTCGTGGCTTCCATAGAGGCTGACAGCACCAGCTTTAACGATCGATCGCAAGCAGAATACCGCTAAATTCCTATCTTCCTTAAATTGCCATGTGTGCATAAGTTAGCTTAAGATTACAGTAGCTGTCGTGCTTCTGTCAAGGAAGAAGGGTGGTGATAGGC
Organism: Nitrospirae bacterium GWC2_57_13; assembly: GCA_001805055.1. Classification (GTDB taxonomy): domain Bacteria; phylum Nitrospirota; class UBA9217; order UBA9217; family UBA9217; genus GWC2-57-13. Next base: position 8,294 of record MHDZ01000031.1, on the reverse strand, counting down.
TGGCGGGAAGCATTAATGCCGCAGGATATACTAAGAACTGAGACTGGCATCTCTACCCCAGCGACACTGCTCCGCTGCCGAGCAGGGATTCGATCTCGCTGATGAGTTTGTCCGAGGGGTTCACGCGGATATCCTTGCCCACGGAGATGACGGACTCCTGGCGCGCCGCGTTCTGGAGCCGGAGAAAGACGGGGATGCTGCCTTGGTGCCGCACCAGGATGTCCTTCACCTTCTGGAGGTCTTCCTTCGTCATTCCCGTGGCATTCAGCCTGATGTCCATGCGCGTCGTGGCTTTCTTCTTCACATCTGCCAGGAGATGGACGCGGATGGCCTTGATCTTGGAGCCCTGTTCGCTCTTGTCGAGCTGGCCGGCCACGATGATCGGCGTGTCGGTCAGCAGCAGGTGGCCTGACTGCTTGAAGAGGTCCGGGAATACCACGACTTCCACATTGCCGGTAAGGTCTTCCAGGTTCAGGATGGCCATCTTCTCGGCGCTCTTCTTCGTGATCTTCTGTTTCATGTTCGCAATGATCCCGCAGATCGTCACCTCTTTGCCGTCGGCAACGCTCTCCAGTGTCTCTGTCGTAACCGTGGCATAGCGTTTGATGTCGTCCTGGAACGCGGCTAGAGGATGTCCAGTGATGTAAAATCCCAGCGCCTCCTTCTCGAATGCCAGGAGCTGGCCCTCGTTCCACTCGGGCACCTCCGGCAGGTCCGGGTCCTTCTGGTCATCCATGCTGTCGAAGATGCTGAACTGTCCTACAGCTTCGCTCTCCTGGTGACGGCTTGCGTCGTTCATGACCAGGTCGATGGCCTCGAACATACTGGCCCGTTGCGCGGCCGTTGAATCAAAGGCCCCGCACTTGATCAAGGCTTCGATAACGCGTCGGTTCACCCTGCGCAGGTCCACTTTTTTGCAAAAATCGGCAAGGGACGTATAGTCTTTTTTCTGCTCCCGCGCTTCGATGATGGCCTCGATGGCTGAGATGCCCACGTTCTTGACCGCTGCAAGGCCGAAGCGGATGGACCCGATGGTGCTGCCGGGCTCGATCGAATCTCGCTCATGGGCCTCTACAACGGTGAAGTCCCACCGGCTCTCGTTCACGTCCGGCGGCAGCACATTGATCTTCATCTGGCGCGTCTCGTAGATGTACTTCACCACCTTGTCCGTATCCTGCACTTCGCTCGTGAGCAGGGCGGCCATGAACTCAACGGGATAGTGGGCCTTGAGATAAGCCGTGTGGTACGAAATGAGCGCGTAGGCCGCGCTGTGCGACTTGTTGAACCCGTACTCTGCAAACTTTGCCATGAGGTCGAAGATCTTCTCGGCCTTGGCAGGCGGGACCTTTTTTTCTTTTGCACCTTCGAGGAACCGTTTCTTCTGCTTCTCCATCTCCTCGGGCTTTTTCTTGCCCATGGCCCGGCGCAGGATGTCGGCTTCGCCGAGGGAGAAGCCGGCAAGGGCGCTGGCGATCTGCATCACCTGTTCCTGGTACACTATCACGCCGTAGGTGTCCGACAGGATGGGCTCCAGGGACTGCAGCTCGTAGGTGATCTTGGTGGCGCCTTTTTTGCGTTTGATGAAGTCGTCCACCATGCCGCTGCCGAGCGGACCGGGCCGGTAGAGGGCCACGAGGGCGATGAGGTCCTCGAAGCACTGGGGCTTCATTTTAAGGATAATATCCCGCATGCCTGATGATTCGAGCTGGAAAATGCCCGCGGTCTCGCCGCGGCCGAGAAGCTCATAGGTATGCGCGTCATCCAGGGGGAGGCGCTCGACGGTGAAAGACTGCGGCCGGGCGAGAGGCGCTTTCCGCAGCCGTTCGTTGATCAGGTCCTCGGCCTTCCGGATCACTGTAAGCGTGCGCAGGCCCAGGAAATCGAACTTGACGAGACCGATCTTCTCCACGCCGTTCATGTCGAACTGGGTGATGATCTCGTCCTTCGGCGTTTTGAAGAGCGGCACGTATTCGGTCAGCGGCTCCTTGGAGATGACCACTCCGGCGGCGTGCTTCGACGCATGGCGCACCTGGCCTTCGAGGTGCAGCGCGATGTCCATCAGCTCGGCCATGCGCGGGTCCTTCTTCACCAGCTCCTTCAGCTTGGGCTCCTGCTGCATGGCGCTCGCGAGCGTTATGTTCAGCTGGTTCGGAACGAGCTTGGCCACCCTGTCCACTTCAATGTAGGGGATGTCCAGAACGCGGCCCACGTCGCGGATCACGCCCTTGGCCATCATGGTGCCGTAGGTGATGATCTGGGTCACGTGGTCGGGGCCATATTTTTCCGTGACGTATTTGAGCACTTCATCCCGGCGGTCCATGCAGAAGTCCACGTCGATGTCCGGCATGCTGATGCGTTCGGGGTTCAGGAAGCGTTCGAAGAGCAGATTGTAGGGCAGGGGGTCCAGGTCCGTGATCCTGAGGCTGTAGGCAACGAGGCTGCCGGCTGCGGAACCGCGGCCCGGGCCAACGGGAATGCCTTTTTCCCTGGCATAGCGGATGAAGTCCCATACGATCAGGAAGTATCCGGCAAAGCCCATCTTGCCGATCATCGCGATCTCATATTCCAGACGCTGTTGATACAGGGCGGGGTCCACGTTCCCTGCGCCGCGCAACGCCTCGATCTCCTGCAGCCGCTCGGCCAGACCCTTCCGCGCCATCTCGGCCATGTAGGATTCGAGGGTGAAACCTTCGGGCACGGGGAAGTGGGGCAGGTGATACTTGCCGAGTTCCAATTCCAGGTTGCACCGCTCGGCAATGGCGATGGTGTTGCTTATGGCCTCGGGCACATGAGCGAAGGACTTCTTCATCTCCTCAGGCGTCTTGACATAGAAGGTCTCGGAGGAGAAGTGCATCCGGTTCGTGTCCTTCACGATCTTGCCGGTCTGGATGCAGAGCAGGGCGTCGTGGGACTTGTGGTCGTCCATGTCGAGGTAGTGGCAGTCGTTCGTGGCGATAAGGGGGATTCCCGTTTCCAGGGAGAGGCGGATCAGCTCCCGGTTCGCCTGCTCCTGCTCGGGAATGCCGTTGTCCTGCAGTTCGAAATAAAAATTCTCTTTGCCCAGGATGTCCTGGTACTCCAGTGCCGCTTTTTTTGCATCTTCATACCTGTTCTGGAGCAGGAGGGAGGGGACCTCGCCGCCCAGGCAGGCTGAGGAGCCGATGAGGCCTTCGCTGTGCTGCCGAAGCAGCTCCTTGTCGATGCGGGGGCGGTAGTAGAACCCTTCGAGGTAGCCGGCGGTCACGAGCTTCACGAGATTGCGGTACCCCTGACGATTCCGCACGAGCAGCAGAAGATGGTACGATGCCTCGTCCTGATGGCCGCCCGGCGTGGATTTCTCGAAACGCGAGCCCGGGGCCACGTAGATCTCGCAGCCCACGATGGGCTTCACGCCCGCTTTCATGGCCTTCTGGTAGAATTCCAGGGCGCCGAAGATGTTGCCGTGGTCCGTTATCGCCACGGCCGGCATGCGCAGTTCCCTGGCCTTGTTCACGAGGTCATCAATACGGATGGCGCCGTCAAGCAGGCTGTATTCGGTGTGAAGATGAAGGTGGACAAAATCGGCGTGAGACATAGAGGTAAAGCAAGCTCCAATTCCCAAAGCAACAAATCACAAATAAAACAATAAAATCAAAATCCAAATTGTCTGGAATTTGTCGTTTGGAGCTTATGTGAACTTTGTTATTTGCTATTTCGAAATTGCTCTTCCACATCGCGGGAGAGATGGAGGCGGCGATCGGATTTGAACCGATGATGAAGGTTTTGCAGACCTCTGCCTTAGCCACTTGGCTACGCCGCCGGTTCATACGTCTGGAGTTAAGCGTGGGAAGTCAGGAGTTGGACCCAGGATCGGGAGCCGGAGTTGTCTCGTATAAAGAGAGGCACTGCTCCGGACTCCGAACTCCAGACTCTGAAGCCCGTTAGAGCCGTCGCCGACCGCCTTCTCACGTCGAAACATGCCTGCAGTTTCACATGATGGAGGCTCTAAGCGGGCTGAAACTGAAAAAATGGAGCGGGTGGCGGGACTCGAACCCGTGACCTCAACCTTGGCAAGGTTGCGCTCTACCAGCTGAGCTACACCCGCATTTTGAATGGACAAATATAACGTAGGGGGCATCGGCTTGTCAATAGAAAAAGTAGTACGCACATGATGCCGATCCTCACTGCAGCGTCCGTCGTACCCTATCTACAATCTTCTTGAAATTGTATGGTTGCTGTGATAGTGTTGAACAAGAAACGCAGTTCTCTTATTTCCGTTCGCCAGCATTTCATTCTTTCCTCAATGCATACTGTTACAGCTTCGATCCGGCCGAAAGGAGCATACGGTTTGCGGTACCGGTATATTGCGTATAAGTATCTGCAGAAGGCAGGCCATGAACGGTCAATCCCTAACGTATGGGAGTCCTTTGCAGCCTGGACCGTTCCCGCCACAACGGCCTGGCGCCCCCCCACGGATGTGTATGAAACACTGAACGCCCTCATCGTAATCATGGAGCTGGCGGGCGTCCGGGAAGAGGACATGGCGGTCACCCTGTTCAGCGACATCCTCGTGGTGGAAGGGGATCGGCCGCAGCCCCTGTCCAGCGAAATGAGCGCCTGCCACCAGCTTGGGATCAAATACGGCCCCTTTCGGGCCGAAATATACATCCCTCTTCCCGTGGATCATGACGATGTGAAGGCCGAATACATCAACGGGATACTCAGGATCACGCTCAGGAAGCTGTAAGCACGATGAAGGAAGGGATAGTGAAATTACAGGAGTTGTTCGCGAAATTCTTTGGGAAAACAGCGAAAGGCGCCAAGATGGAAGAGACAGAACAGGCCATGAACGAGAAGATACCCCCGGTCCCGGGAGAGCTTCCGCTGCTGACCCTCAAGGATACGGTGGTCTACCCGCTGACCGTCTACCCGCTGGTGATCGGCAAGGAACGCTCGATAAAACTGATCAACGAAGTGACCGTGGGCGACAAAATCCTCGGCCTCACGTCCCAGAAGCGTCCGGATGTCGAGGCGAACAGCCTTGAAGACGTCTATCTCGTGGGGACCATGGCACGCATCCTTCAGATGATGAAGGTACCCGACGGCACGCTGCGCGTGCTGGTCCAGGGCCTTGAACGCATCTCCATTGCCGAGTTCAAGCAGACCGACCCCTACATTCGAGCCCGCGTTGAGGCCTTTCCCGACAAGACCGACAAGACCGTGGAGCTCGAGGCCCTGATGCGGGGCCTGTCGGAAGTGTTCCAGAAGATGGTGTCGCTTACGCCGAACATGCCCGAGGAGCTTTCAGCCGCAGTGATCAATATCGAAGACCCGCGTCAGCTTGCCTACCTCGTTGCCACGAACATGCGGCTTGAGTTGCCCCAGCGCCAGGAGATCCTCGAGATCGACAAGGTGGACGAGAAGCTCAAGAAGCTCATGGGGTATCTGAACCGCGAGGTCGAGGTGCTCGAACTTGGCCGGAAGATCCAGGGCCAGGCGCGCGACCAGATGCAAAAGGCCGAGCGGGAGTACCTGCTCCGGCAGCAGCTTTCGGCCATCCGGAAGGAGCTGGGCGAGGAGACCGACGAAGGCTCGGAGATCAAGATCCTGCGCGAAAAGATCGAGCAGGCAAAGATGACGCCCGAGGCAGAGAAGGAGTCCAAGCGTGAGCTGTCGCGCATGGAGAAGCTGAACGCGGCATCGCCCGAGCACTCGGTGATCAGGACCTACCTCGAATGGATGACGAACCTCCCCTGGAACAAGACGACAGCAACGGCTATCGACATCGAAAAGGCGCGTACAACGCTGGACGCGGACCATTACGACCTCGACAAGATCAAGGGCCGCATCCTTGAGTATCTTTCCGTCAAGAAGCTCGGCGATGAGCGTGGCGGCCAGGAGGGCTCAAAGGTTCGTGAGCCCATTCTCTGTTTCGCCGGACCGCCGGGAGTGGGCAAGACATCGCTGGGCCAGTCCATTGCCCGGGCACTCGACCGGAAGTTCGTGCGCCTATCCCTGGGCGGCCTGCACGATGAGGCCGAGATCCGCGGCCACCGCCGGACCTACATCGGCGCCATGCCCGGCCGGATCATCCAGGTGCTGAAACGGGCCGAGGCCCGTGACCCCGTGATCATGCTCGACGAGGTGGACAAGGTGGGCGCTGACTGGCGAGGCGACCCGTCGTCGGCGCTGCTGGAAGTGCTCGATCCGGAGCAGAACAAGGACTTCCGCGACAACTATCTCGACGTGCCCTTCGATCTTTCGAAGGTGATGTTCATTACCACGGCGAACCAGCTCGGCACGATCCCGCCACCGCTGCTGGACCGCATGGAGGTGATTCAGCTCCCGGGCTATACGGAGTTCGAGAAGCTGAATATCGCAAAAAAATACCTCGTGCCCAAGGAGACGCAGGCGAACGCCCTGAAGGACAACGAGCTTGTGCTGCAGGACGACGCCATCACCGGGATCATCAAGGACTACACGCGCGAGGCGGGCGTACGGAACCTGGAACGCGAGATCGCGAACGTCTGCCGCAAGGTTGCCAAGGCCGTGGCCGAAAGCAAGCCCGTGCCGATCACCGTGACAGCTGAGAACCTGCATGACTACCTTGGCAAACCAAAATTTTTCGCCGAAGTGGCAGGCATGATCGACCGGCCCGGCGTGGTGACCGGGCTTGCCTGGACGCCTTCGGGAGGTGACATCCTCTTTGTTGAGGCCACGACCATGCCGGGAAACAAGCAATTGATCCTGACGGGCCAGCTCGGTGACGTGATGAAGGAGTCGGCCCAGGCGGCCCTCTCCTATGTGCGGTCAAAGGCCGAGGAGTTGGGCATCAGCAAGGATTTCTATGAGAAATCGGACATCCATATCCATGTGCCGGCAGGCGCCATTCCCAAGGATGGTCCCTCGGCCGGTGTGACCATGACCACGGCGCTCGTGTCGCTGCTCACCGGGAAAGTGGCGAAGTACGACATGGCCATGACCGGTGAGGTGACGCTGCGCGGAAAGGTGATGCCCATCGGCGGCGTAAAGGAGAAGGTGCTGGCAGCGCGTCGCGCGGGCATCAAGACGGTCATTCTCCCGGACAAGAACAAGAACGATCTCGAGGACGTGCCGGAAGAACTGAGGAAAGAGATGACATTCGTCTTTGCTGAGACCATTGATCAGGTCATCAAGGCGGCCTTGGACGATTCGAAGAAAGCCGAGTAACCTATGCTGATGTCATGCCGCAGGGGGCAAAGGATCTTTCGCTATGCGCTCTGCTCTTTGCAATGTGTTTTTCGTAGTATGGATCACCGATGAGACCAAGATCGTCAGAACAACCGCGAAGACTTCCTCCCTGGTTCAAGATGAAGGTAGGGTCCGGCAGGACCTTTGCCGGCGTCAGCAGGCTCATTCAGGACAAGAAGCTCCATACGGTCTGCCGGAGCGCCGGCTGTCCCAACCGACCAGAGTGCTGGAGCTCAGGCACAGCCACCTTTATGATCCTGGGGAATATCTGCACGCGGGGCTGCCGGTTCTGCGGCGTTCCGAAGGGCATTCCTGCCGGGCTTGACCGCGATGAGCCGGGCAGGGTCGCCGATGCTGTGGCTGCATTGGACCTGCGCTATGCAGTGATCACCTCCGTTACGAGGGATGATCTGCCTGACGGCGGGGCAGGCATCTTCGCCGAGACGGTGCAGATGATCCGGGACAGAGTTCCAGGCTGTCGCGTAGAAACGCTGATCCCTGATTTTCAGGGCTGCCCAGAGGCGCTCAGGACGGTGCTTGATGCGCGCCCTGATGTCCTGAACCATAATATCGAGACCATTCCGTCTCTCTACGCTCGTGTGCGTCCCCAGGCGGACTACAAACGGTCCCTCGAACTGCTGCACAGGGCAGCGGAACTTGGCGCGGTCTCCAAAACAGGGCTGATGCTCGGGCTGGGAGAGGAAATGTCCGAGGTCCGAGCTGTCATGAAGGACCTGCGATCAGTACAGTGCGGGATGCTGACCCTGGGCCAGTATCTGCAGCCGGACAAAAGTTCGCTTCCCGTTGAGAAGTATTATCATCCCGACGAGTTCCGGCAGCTCGCTCACGATGCGCGCGCCCTGGGATTTGCGCATGTACAGTCAGGGCCCCTCGTGAGAAGTTCCTATCATGCAGGGGAGAGTGCAGTTATCGCGGATTGCGGAGTGCGGAATAAGTGAAGGTTTCTCTCATAGCTTAACTCCGCATTCCGAATTCCGCATTCAACACTATAAGGAGGTCACTATGTCGTACACAGCTAAGGATTTCAATTCACTGATCGGCATGAAGGGTTTCAGTGAGACGCT
>MHDZ01000030.1 GCA_001805055.1 Nitrospirae bacterium GWC2_57_13 | reverse complement strand
TGCAGTTTATTCCCGATCAGCAGGATCGGGATATCGACGCCGCTCAGGACATTTACGAGGTCGTTGTTGCTCTGCGTTATTTCCTCGTTGCGGTTCTGGAGCTCGTCGTTCACGGTGCTCAGTTCTTCATTGGTGGACTGAAGCTCTTCCTTGGACGTTTCGAGCTCCTCGTTGATGCTCTGCAGCTCTTCGTTGCTGGACTGCACCTCTTCATTGAGCGCCTTGAGTTCCTCGGTTGACGCCTCATGTTCCTCAACGATCGACTTCAGATGCTGTTGTGTGGCGGCAAGCTCGCGCTCCAGCGGGGCAACCTGGTCCTCCTGAGACCGGCCTTTTGTCTTTGCCGGGGCTTTTCCCGGCTTTTTCAAGTCCTGCACCGTCGGCGCAACAGTATCCTCAAAAATGACCAGAAAAAGGCGCTCCCGGGAATCACGGGGCTTAAACGCGATCATTTCAATAGTTACGTCCGTGACGACGCCATTATGCCTGACCTTGATTCCTTCTTTTCTGACGGCAACGTCTTTTCCGCGGGCCTGGCGGATGAGGACCCGCAGCTCCATGGCGAGGCTTTCACCCGCCATCTTCATGAGATTGAGGCTTGCTTTGCCGGGCTGGGGTTTCAGATAGGGGGTGACGTTCCCGCGGAATTGAAGAATATCCATGTCCTCATTAACGACCAGTCCCGCGGGACTGTACCTGTCCAGGATGATGTTGTCGGCTTCTTTCTGGATGTCGGCCCCGCCTGCGGCGGGCTCTTCCGCCTTCTTCTTCACAGCAGCCTTTTCTCTTACCTGACCCCGCTCCCCGTCGAAATGCAGTTCCGACAGTGATGTCTTTTTGGTATAGATCCTGCTGTTTTTGTCGACCAGAGAAAAAAGGTTCGCAAACTCACCTATGGACTCGGACTTTCCCAGCATGAGATAACCGGACGGATTGAGGGCATAGTGCATGATCGGGAGCGCCTTTTTTTGCAAAATGGGGCCGAAATAGATCATCAGGTTCCTGCAGCTGATCAGGTCCATCTTTGAGAACGGCGGGTCCTTGATAAGGTTCTGCCTGGCGAATATGCACAGTTCCCTGATCGACTTGCTGATCTGATATCCCTGTTCCGTCTTTACAAAAAAACGCCGTATCCGTTCCGAAGAAACATCCTGCAGGATGTTTTCCTGGTAAATACCCTGGCGGGCCTTTTCGATCGCCGCCTCGTCGATGTCCGATGCGAAGAACTGGATCGGATGGGAAACATCCTGCTCTTTGCTGAATTCCGAGAAACACATTGCGAGAGAGTACGCCTCCTCTCCGGTCGAGCATCCCGGGACCCATACCCGGAGAGGTGTATCGGATGATCTGTTTTCAAGGATGCGCGGGAACACGACGTTCTTTAACGCAATGAAGGTCTCCGGGTCCCGGAAAAAAGAAGTGACGTTAATGAGGATGTCCTGGTACAGAACCCCGACTTCCGTGGGGTTCTCCTGCAGATAACGGACGTAGTGTTCCAATGCATTTATCCTGTGCAGGAGCATGCGCCGGTTGATCCTGCGCAGTACCGTTGCCTGCTTATAATACGTGAAATCCACGCCCGTGGCCGTCCTGATCCGCATGAATATTTTGTTCAGATCGTTCTCTCCTGCCTGAAGCAGCGGGCCGGTCTTCATGGGTGGGTGAAAGGTCAGGAAGGGATGGCGGCTGATCCGCGCCAGCTCAGCGGCGATCTTTTCCGGGGGCAGGATTAAATCCACAGCCCCGGTCGCAACAGCGCTTTTGGGCATGCCGTCGTATTTTGCCGATCCGTCCTGGGCCAGGACGATCCCTCCCTCGGCCTTTATAGCCCGTATACCCAGAGAACCGTCGGACCCGGTCCCTGAAAGGATGACACCGACGGCATGCTGTCCCTGGTCCTCGGCAAGAGACCGGAAAAAAGAATCAACAGGCATATGCTGTGTATGGGTTTCGGCGCGCGGCAGAAGCCGGAGCACGCCGTGAAAAACAGCCAGCGCCGTATTGGGCGGAATGACGTATACATGGTCGGGTTCCACGGGCATCCCGTCCTGCACCTCCCGTACCGGCATGGAAGTCGCTTTTGAAAGGAGTTCGGCCAGAATGCTGTCCTTGGCCGGGGCAAGGTGTTGAACGAGCACAAACGCCATGCCCGTATGAGGCGGAAGATGCTCCAGCAGTTTCGTGAATGCTTCCAGCCCTCCCGCGGAAGCGCCGATCCCGACAATAAGAAACGTTTTCTCTTTCGATCGGTTTTGTTCAACAGGTTGACGCTCTACTTCCCGGCTGGTCAAGCGTTTGGAAGGGGATTTTTCCGGTCGGGCGCGCTTACCGCCTTTGGCGGCAATCGGGCTTTTTTTGAGGGGTAAGTCCTTTTTCACGCCTTTCGCCGGACGTCCAGCCGGTATTTTCTTTTTGGCCATGTGTTCTCCCGCTGTCATGTGTCATTGATTAAAAAGGTAAAGATACCCTATAATATCACATTGAGCGCTCTCTCTATAGAAAAAAGGCGTGTCCTTCTCACCGGGCGACAGCCGTGGGATGGATACTGCTTATCCCTCGGGCTGCGGCACCGAACCTGAGTAAAATACCTTGCACTTTTCACCCTGAATGAATTTCCACGCATCCGCCAGCGCGTTCGATACGGCTCCGCCGATTGACTTGAAGATACTGACCTTCTCGATCCGCGGTTTACGGAACGGCCCATGCACTTTCTGGCTGTAAACAGCGCACCCTCGTTTATCGAGGACCGCCACGGTTACGTCGACAAAGCGGTCGTTGTTGAAGTTCAATCCGCCCTTCATGGCGAGCCGGTGCTTTTCTGAGGCAAGAGCGACGTCGGTGGCCTCGGCAATGCCTTTGTGCACTTTCCAGACGGACACGAGCTTTCCGATCAGCCCTTTCCCGCCCAGCGACTCTTCGTACAGGCTTCCAAAATTATAGCTCTTGGTGAGCACCGGTCCGAAGGGGCCCGCGAGGAAGAACGCCCCTACATCCACAAGGTTGAAGTTCTGGCTTCGTTCGTACTTTGTGATAAGGGCATCGATATCGATGCCGGAGAGCATAAGGTCCTCGCCGTTCAAAGAAAGGTCGCCGGTGAGCGATCGTTTCACCTCATCTGCGCTCTTCCCCGTTGCCGTCAGGTCCGCGGAGAAATTCACCTTACCTTCAATACTTTTCGGGGGGACCTTCCCGGGCGAGGCCGCCTGGATCAGCTCCTCGATCCTGAACCGGTCAATCACCGCGATTACCCGGTAAAGAGGCGATGACGCCGTCATGTCCACATGAATGCTTCCCTTCCCGGTCCCGCCGAAGACGTCCATACTGACCGGGTCTATATCGAGCAATCCTTTCCCCCCTGCTGTTCTCATCACGAGGTTTGTCAGGATGAAGTTGTTGATCAGGAGCGTCTTGCATTTGATATCGCCGGCAAACAGGATATTCTTGAATAGTTCCACGCCATCCGTCCCGCCGTACGAAAGTTTTCGTATGGTCGCATCGAAGTCGTCCACTTCAATTTTTTGTCCGGATTTTTCATCGGTATAAACAAGTCTCCCCTGCGAGATGGATGACTTTGTAACGTCAAGAAGCTTTTCCGTTAGCGGGCGCCCCGGTTTTTCAAAATTGAACATCCCGTTTTTATCCCGTACCAGGGAGAACACCGGCTTGACAAGCCCGACCCGGCTTATCCGGACTTCGCGCCGCATGAGGGGAATGAGCTTCAGCCCTATCCTCATCTTCTCAACGGTAACGACATCCGCTCCCCCCTTCCGCACGCTGACGTCCTTCAGCGATATGCCGAAACCCGGAACAAGGGCGATGCCCAGCCTGCCCTTGATCCGCACGTCCATTCCCAGGGCATTTGACGCGGCTGCTTCGATCTGCGGTTTATATGCTTGCATTTTGAGCAGGAGAGCGACGATGATCGCAAAGACGACAAGGGTGATCACGCCCGCTGTTATGAAGAAGACTTTTTTTCTTTTGAGAATCATGCCTACCCTCTAGGGGACAAAGCCTGCCCTGAGCAATGACGAAGGGGTGAGTGACAAAATTGTAGCTCGATATCCGCGATGGTGCGCGTGTCATTCCTCCGGCGCGGACGTTCGATCGTTCCCGGCCCGGCTGTCTTCACGGGCATATCCGCTGATTGCCATCATCGATCGCAGCAGGCCATAACTGAGCCAGCTCATGAACCGCAACCAGGCGGGCTGGTGTTTCCAGTTGTCCCTCAAGATCCGGAGGCCATCGGTCTCCATGGCCCGTTTCAGGCTGTGCGTCAGGGTCGCGCAGAATTCCTCGTCGTCAACGGCAACATTCGCTTCCCGTGAAAGCAGCAGGCTGAACGGGTCGATATTCGAAGACCCCACCGTCGCCCAATGCCCGTCGATCACCGCCACTTTGGCGTGCAGGAAGCTCTTGCGGTATTCGTATATTTCAATTCCCGCATCGAGGAAACTGCCGTAGAGCGCCCGCGAGGCATAATGCTGGAGAAGATATTCCATCCTCCCCTGCAGCAGCAAAACCACCCGTACGCCGCGCCCGGCCGCATTCGTAAGCGCATGACGAAAATCGAGCCCCGGCAAAAAGTAGGCGTGGGCAAAAATGATCTCGGATTTCGCCTGTTCGATCGCCCGCATATACGCGGCTTCAATGTCCCGGCGATGGCGGATATTGTCCCGCACGAGGAATGCCGCGCTCATGCGCCCCCCGGCGGAGGTTGAAGCAGGCGGCGCGCTGTCCAGGACCGTCCCTTTGCGAAAATAACTCCATGCCGTCATGGACCACAGGCGCCGGGTGGAAAGCCGGATCACGTCCACCAGCGGCCCTTCCACGGCTACTGCGTAGTCGTAGCGAGGGGGCATGTCGCCCGTCGCTTCGCTGTCATTAATAATGTTGATCCCCCCGACAAAAGCGATCTCCCGGTCCACGACCACGATCTTCCGGTGCATCCGTCGCAAGCGCTTGCGCCGAAACGTCCAGGGGGATATTTTGGGCCGATAGATGAGCGCCTTCACGCCGTCCGCCCGCAGGTTGTCCAGCATGCTCCGCGGCAGGTCCTTGGACCCGTAACCGTCGATCAGCACATAGACGTTAGCACCCCGCAGGACAGCCCGCTTCAGCGCGTCGGCAATACGTTGTCCGGTGGCGTCATTTTCGTAAATATACGTTTGAAGATAAATTTCATGCCGTGCCCGGTCGAACGCCGCTTCTATGGCGGGGAAATAGGCTTCCCCGTTCTGTAACAGGGTGACCTGATTGCCCGGAATAAAGCGGGACACGTTCGCGGGTAAGATAGCTTGATACAAACCATGGTGACGTCGTTTCCAGTGGGACATAACTATTACCTGTCTCTCCTCACCTTTTTAAAAATCCTTCGGCTGATATGCCTTGTCCGGATGATGCAATCACCCGATACATCAAGTCTTCCATTTTGTCAAATAGCAGAACTGATGATTTCGTAAGAAGTCAATTTTGCACACAAAGGCACGAAGGAAGGCCCCTTGAAAACATTTTTTTTCTGACGCACAACGATCAAACTCACCTGCCGGCGGGGCATCGGGGAGCCATGAACTCCCAGATACCTATCGTGCCCCGTCGGTCAGGTGCAGCGTTTGGCCAAGCCGGAGTCCGTGCCCTACAGCACCCGCATGAATGCCACAAGGTCCTTCTTTTCCTGATCATTCAGTTTGAGTTCAAGGATCAGATTGAAGAACTCCACCGTGTCCTCCAGCGTGATCAGCCGGTCATCATGCAGGTACGGCGGGGAGTCCTTGATGCCGCGCAGGGGGAAGGTCTTGATCGGGCCGTCCGCGGAGGCCATGCGGCCGTTGATCATGCGGGGCTTGTAGAACCGCTCCGTCTTCAGGTTGTGCATGAGGTTGTCTGTGTAGTACGGCGCGGGGTGGCAGCTTGCGCACTTCCCCTTGTTAAAGAACACGTCCTGTCCGCGTATCTCCGACTCGCCGGCCTTCTTCGGATCAAGCTTGCCGTCGATGCCGAGCTTGGCAGCGGGCGGAAAATCCAGGAGCGCCTGGAACTCCGCCATGGCATGCACCTGATGCCCGCGGTCGAGAATATTTATGCCCTTCTTGGTCGCGGTCACCGGGTCGCCGTCAAAGTATGCGGCGCGCTGCTCAAATTCGGTAAAATCCTCGACGCTCTTCAAGGCCCGCTGGGAGCCGAACAGCCGCTGGATATTCACCCCTCGCA
>MHDZ01000029.1 GCA_001805055.1 Nitrospirae bacterium GWC2_57_13 | reverse complement strand
AGAATGCTCCATGCCGCGGGATTTCAAAACATACAGGCCGCGGTTGCGCTCGCCGCCCAACTCGATATCGCGCAGGGATATCCAGGTGTCCATAAGAGATGAAACGGAGAGGTCCGTTTGTTCAAGCATATGCTGGTGGGAAAGGTTCGTAAAGAATGCGGTGATCTTTTTCAATTTCAGATAATCTATCAAACGGGTCAGCATGGCCTTTACTTCGTTGGCGTCGGCAACGGCCATAAGGTTCGTTATGGGGTCGAATAGTATGGCGTGAGGCTTAATATCCTCGATCAGGCGATGTATCCTGGCGAGGTGCATCTCGAGCCCGTACATCGTCGGCCGGGCGGCCCGGAACGTAAGGCGGCCCTTCCTTGTCCACTGCTCGATATCGATGCCGATGGAACGCATGTTGCGTATGATCTGGTTTTCCGATTCTTCAAAAGCAAGATAGAGACAACGCTCCCCTCTCCTGCAAACGGAATCGGCAAAATGGGCGGCCATGCTCGTCTTTCCCGTCCCCGCCGTGCCCGAGACCAGAATACTGCTGCCCCGATAAAAACCTTTTCCTCCCAGCATCGCATCGAGGGGCGGGATGCCCGAAGAAATCCTCTCAATGCTTGCCGCGTGACGAAGCTCAACGGACGTGATCGGGAGCACCGAGATGCCGGTATCGTCTATGAGAAAGGGATATTCGTTCGTCCCGTGGCTCGAGCCGCGGTATTTGACGATGCGCAGGCGGCGGGTGGCGACCAGGTTCGCCACCTGGTGCTCGAGGGCTATGACGCAATCCGAGACATATTCTTCGAGGCCATGCCGCGTCAGGTCGCCGTCGCCCTTTTCAGCGGTGATGATCGCGGTGAGGCCCTTTGCTTTGAGCCAGCGGAACAGCCTGCGCAGCTCGGCGCGGAGGATGCCCTCGTTCGGCAGCGCGCTGAAAAGCGTCTCGATCGTGTCGAGCACGATCCGCTTTGCGCCGATCGAAGCGACAAGGCTCTGGAGCCTGACGAACAGCCCTTCGAGGTCGTATTCTCCGGTCACCTCGATCTCGGAACGTTCGATGTGGACGTAATCGAGAAGAAGCTTTTTGCGCGCAACCAGCTCGTTCAGATCATACCCGAGGGAGGAGAAGTTCTTCGCAAGCTCCTGCGAGTTCTCTTCGAAGGACACGAAGATCCCGGGTTCGTTATACCGCCTCGCACCCTGCACCAGAAATTCCATGCCGAAGAGCGTCTTGCCGCATCCCGCGCCGCCCGCCACCAGCGTCGGCCTTCCCTTCGGCAGTCCGCCGCCCGTGACCTCATCGAGCCCTTGAATCCCGGTGGGACTTTTCGACAACTGCGCTCTCAAATGCCCTTGCTTTTTCGTTTTGGTCGTCAAGGCAGCCCCCCGAGGAATAATTTTTCAGAACTTCATCATTGCCGATCTCACTTTGCGCCTGTGCAGATGAAGCGCCCTATGAAGTCCGGCAAGAATGGGCACGATTGAATATTTTTAGCATAATAGCATAACGGTATTATGGACGCAAGAGATTGCAGAACACCAGGAATAGCGCTAGAAATTACCGGAGGCTCTGTCAAAGGATCTCCAGCGTTTTCTTAAAACGCTGCCACCCTTGTGTAACCGATAGAGATGCTCAAAGCTGTCCTCTGCCCGCCGGGGAGCACATTCCTGAGCGCACGCATGCTGAACATATTTCACGTTTATGATGTAAAAAAGTCGCAAAGGCGTATTTTATCATTCTGCGCGCAGCGAAAAATATCATGAAATTAACATGTTAAAAAACCGTCGCACGCTTCGTTCAGGTTGACAGATGAGGACTTCTTGCGGATGGATTAACTATATTTATTTTACTTGCCGAGCATACACGTTGTCAAGGATGGGCTGTCATAGATGTTCGCGTCTTTTCAACGATGGCGCCCGAGTTGACGTTTGGGTGCAGCGATCCGCGTTTCACCCTCGCCATATGCGTTTAAAGTCATTCACGTTGAACGTTAGCATCCGATCAATTTTGGATTTCTGAGCTGTCTTCACGATATGCGCAGCGCATACTGCCCCGCTGCCCTGCCTGAAATTCCAGGATCGCAGGAACTTCTTAGGGCCACCCATTTGAAGGTTCCGCATCAAATGAAGAAGCACGCTCCGTCCACACAAGGACTTGCGCATGACTCTCGGATAGTGCCATCTTGTGCCGGACAATGTGAGCGGGGCTGTTACGGTGCTGGTCAGGAAAGGAAAAGGGGGCGGTTACCTTTTGCTTACGGCTGCAAAAAAAAAGGATATCGCATTCGATAGCCTCTTGATTTGTTGGCGTCCCCAGGGGGATTTGAACCCCCGTTATCGCCGTGAAAGGGCGGTGTCCTGGGCCAGACTAGACGATGGGGACGGGTTGTTATAAAAACCGAAGGTGAGAAGTTGGGAGGTTAAGAAGGTATGAAAAATCTTCTCCTCTCACCTTCAGATCTTCCTGCTTTCTCATCTTCTGCGATTGCATCATGGTGAGCCGACTGGGATTCGAACCCAGGACACCCGCCTTAAAAGGGCGGTGCTCTACCAACTGAGCTATCGGCCCGTGTCCCTTCTTAACAAAGATGCGTATAATAGCAAAGCAGGCATCTTTTGTCAATACTTTGTGCGGAACGCTATCGCTTGCGCCGGACCGTGGATTTTCTCACCACCGGCTTCTGAAAGGGCCGCTCAAGGATGATGGTCTCGTCCCGCCGCGCCCCTGTCGAAATGAGCGAAGGCTTCACGCCGGAAAGACGGCAGATCTTTTCCAGATAGGTCCGCGCTTTCTTCGGCAGCTTGTCATACTTCGTCACCCCTACGGTGCTCTCCTTCCACCCCGGCATGGTGATATACTGGGGTGTGCAGGCTTCCAGGACCGACAGGTCCGCGGGCATCTCCTCGTACAGCTTTCCCTTATGCTTGTAGCCGACACAGATCTTGATCTCATCGATCCCGTCCAACACGTCCAGCTTGGTGATGGCCACGCTCGTAAGCCCGTTGACGCGCGCAGCATGCCGGATCACAAGGACATCGTACCATCCGCACCGCCGGGCCCTGCCCGTGGTCGCCCCGTATTCCCGGCCGCGATCGCGGAGCAGTTCTCCTGTGGCGTCCTGCAACTCCGTGGGAAAGGGACCGCTGCCTACGCGGGTCGTGTATGCTTTCACGATGCCCATGACGCCCGTAATGGTCGTCGGACCGATGCCCAGGCCCGTACAGGCCCCGCCGGCCGTGGGGCTGGAAGAGGTCACAAAGGGATAGGTTCCATGATCTACATCGAGATGCGTGCCCTGGGCGCCTTCGGCCAGCACCTTCCTGCCTTTGCGCAGCGCCTCACCGAGAAACAGCGAGGCATCGTCGATATGCTTTGCCAGTCTTTTACCATAGGCCATATACTCATCATAGATGCGCCCGTCATCGACGGGAGCGGCCCCGTAGTACTTCTCCAGCAGAAAGTTGGCTGTTGCCGTGTGCTGGCGCAGCTTGTCCCGGAAGCCCTGCGGGTCCAGCAGATCGGCCATCCTGATGCCGGCGCGCGATATCTTGTCAGCATAGGCCGGCCCGATGCCCCTGCCCGTGGTGCCGATCTTCTTCTCTCCCTTGAGGGATTCGCTCGCCACGTCCAGGGCCTTGTGGTAGGGCATGATGAGGTGGGCGTTTCCGCTGATCATCAGGCTGCCTTCGAACCGGATGCCGCGCGCAATAAGGCCGTCCATCTCTTCGATAAGAGCCGCAGGGTCCACCACCACGCCGTTCCCGATCAGGCATTTTTTCCCTTTATGCAGGATGCCCGACGGGATGAGGTGAAGAATGAACTCGTCCTTCCCCACCACGACCGTATGGCCCGCATTATGGCCCCCCTGGTAGCGGGCCACGACGTCGGCGCGCTCAGTGAGCAGATCGATGATCTTTCCTTTTCCTTCGTCGCCCCACTGGGCGCCAACAACGACAAGAACCGGCATTGCAGCTCCTTTACAGTACTGAGGGGCGGCCTCTTCGCCGCCCCTCAGACTGTTCACATTCCCTTGTATTCCTGACGACTCACTGCCGTCAGATCTTGATCAATTTCACCGACAGCACATTCGGCAGTTTCTTGATTTTTTCCATCAGATCGTCCGATACGGGACTGTCGATGCTCACCACGGACACGGCCAGTCCGCCCTGCTTTTCGCGCCCGAACTGCATACGGGCGATATTGATGCCGTTCTGGCCCAGGATCGTGCCGATACCGCCGATGACGCCGGGCTTGTCGTTGTTCATGAGCACCAGCATATAACCATCGGGCACGGTCTCCATGGGGAAATTGTCCACCTGGACGATGCGGGGCTCTTTCTTGCTGTTCAGCGTACCAGCCACCAGGGCCTGCTTGCCGTTCGCCTTCACCTTGAGCGTGATCAGGCTGGTATATTCCGAACTGCCGCTTGTGGTCCCCACCTTCACTTCGATGCCGCGGTCCTTGGCGATGAGCGGCGCATTGACGTAGTTCACGTTCTCCTTCAGAATGGGCGTCAGAAGGCCTTTGAGCGCCGCGAGCGTGATCGGCTCGAGCTTGAGCTCCGCCACATCGCCGCTGTACTCCAGGGACACTTCCGTGAGGCCCCCTTCGTAGAGCTGCGCCTCGAAGAGCCCCATCCGCTCGGCAAGATTGATGTAGGGGCTGAGCGCCGGAAGCTGATCGGCCGGCACGGACGGCACGTTCACGGCGTTGCGCACGGTGCCGGCAACGAGATAGTCCACGACCTGCTCGGCCACGGCCACGGCCACGTTCTCCTGGGCCTCCCGGGTGGACGCCCCGAGGTGGGGTGTTGCAATGAAGTTCTCGAGGGTCAGGAGCGGGTGGTTCTCGGGCGGCTCCTTATCAAACACATCGAAGGCCGCGCCGCCCACCTTCCCGCTCTTGAGCGCCTCGTAGAGGTCCTGCTCGTTCACAATGCCGCCACGGGCGCAGTTGATGATGCGCACGCCGTCCTTCATCTGGCCGATGGTGTCCTTGTTGATAAGGTTCGCCGTTTCCTTGGTCTTGGGCGTGTGCAGGGTTATGAAATCGGCATTCCGGTAGATGGTCGGCAGGTCCGCCAGCTCGATGTTCATGCTCTTGGCCTTCTCAGGCGAGATGAAGGGATCGTAGGCCAGGACCTTCATGCCCATGGCAACGCAGCGGACCGCAACGACGCCGCCGATTGCGCCCAGGCCGATGATGCCCATGGTCTTGTCGAAGAGCTCCACGCCCTCGTACTTCTTCTTTTCCCACTTGCCTTCCCGGAGCGAGGCATAGGCCTGGGGGATCATGCGGGCGCAGGCGAAGAGCATGCCGATGGTGTGCTCGGCCGTGGTCACCGTGTTGCCGCCGGGCGTGTTCATGACCGCCACGCCCTTCTTGGTGGCTGCCGGAATGTCCACATTGTCAAGACCGCTGCCGGCCCGTCCCACGACCTTCAGCTTCGTCGCCTTCTCAAGCAGCGCTGCCGTGACCTTCGTGGCAGAACGGATGATCAGGGCGTCATAGTCGCCGATGATCTTCTCGATCTCTTCAACGCTGGTCTTGCTCCGGGCATCCACTTCCAGCCCGGCCTTCTTCAGTATCTCTACCCCGCTGGGGGACAGGTTGTCGCTGATCAGGACCTTCATGCAGCCTCCGTTCTGGAAATCAGAACACGAAGTTGAGAGGTTGGGAAGTTATGAGGTTAGGATTTATTCTTGCACCTGCTCATCTTCTCAACTTCTCACGTTCGTTATTTCATCAATATTTCTTGCGCCGCGGCAACGCCCTTGCCGAAGGTGACCGGATGGCCCAGGCCCTTCAGCACCATCTCGATGCCCGACACGGCCGTGATAACGTCAAAGGTGTCGGCGTAGCCCAGGTGGGCGATACGGAAGACCTTGCCCTTCAGCTTGTCCTGTCCGCCTGCGCCGGTGATGCCGTACTTCTCGCGCAGGTTTTTGTAGATCGCCTGGCCGTCGATGCCCGCAGGCGCCTCGATGGCGGTCAGGGCGTTGCTCGGGTTTTCCTTGGGAAAGAGCCCCAGGCCGAGTGCTGCTATTGCCGCCCGGGTGGCCCTGGCCAGCTTTTCATGCCGGGCAAAGACGTTCGGCAGCCCTTCGTCCTGCAGCATCTTGATGCAGGCATTCAGGCCGATGATGAGCGTTACCGCCGAGGTGAAGTTCGTCTGATTCTTGGCGAGATTTTCCCGCTCTTTCTTGAAGTTGAAGTAGAACTTCGGCGTCTTGGCCGTATCCGCGGCCTTCCAGGCCTTGTCGCTCACTGAGACGAAGGCGAGACCCGGCGGCAGCATGATGCCCTTCTGCGATCCGCCGATCATGACGTCAACGCCCCACTCGTCGGTCCGAAGGTCGTGGGCCACCAGGGCCGAGATGGCGTCCACCACGAACAAGGCGTCCGTTTTCTTCACCACGCCGGCCAGGGACTTGATGTCATGGTACACGCCCGTGGACGTTTCGTTCGCCTGGACAAAGACGGCCTTGATCTTCGGGTTCTTCTTGAGCGCCGCTTCGACCTGTTCGGGCTTCACGGCATGGCCCCACTCCACAACGACCTCTTCGACCTTCATGCCGTAGGCCTGACAGATCTTGGTCCACCGTTCGCCGAACTTGCCGCCGTTCACGACCAGAACGTCGTCGCCGGGGTTCAGGAAATTGTTCACCGAACCGACCATGCCGCCGGTGCCGGTGGAGCAGATAATGAGCACATCATTCTTGGTCTGGTACAGCCACTGCAGGCCTTTTTTTGCCGCATCGAGCACGGGCACGAAATCAGGGGCCCGGTGATGAATGATCGGCATGGCCATGGCCATGAGCGCCTCGGGCGGTACCGGCGTCGGGCCAGGAGCCAGAAGATATCGTTTCTGCATGGGGAATCCTCCACATTCACAGTGAGTAGACAAAATGCCCCGTTCCTTCGCCGCACTGGTCGACGAGATAGGCATATTCTATACGATTGATATTTCGATCAAAAAGCAGACGTATGTCCCGCCGGGGCGGGACCTATGCCCGGGGTAGGCAGATCCAAGGGATATTGCGGATGTCGATGATGGCTCACAGCGCCACAGCCTCACTTTCGATACAATTCCAGAGCTACGAAATTAACAAAGCCGGGGCCTATTGTCAAGAAAATAGTGGCCTTAGGGGCCTGGGGAGGAGCCTGAAGGCAGCCCGCTCTACGGGGAAGGGCCGACATCGACACTGAGGGTGAGCGTAGAAACCGGGCGCACCCGGTCATTGGAGTATACGGTGATGTATTTCACCAGATAACCGGTCCTGCCGGCAGTCTCCACGGTCACGCGGATCTGGCCTGCTGCGCCGGGCTCAAGGCGGGTCGAACTGACCACCCCTGCGGCGCAGCCTCAGGAGGTCTTGATCCGCTCGATGACAAGCGGTTCGTCCCCTTCGTTCCGGATCTCGAAGACATGCTCCACCTTCTCCCCCTGAACGACCTTCCCGAGGTCGAAGCGCTCCTGAGGTATCCCGATCCGCGGTCCCTGGGGCTCCTGCGCAGACAGCGTGAGGACACCCGACGCAAGGACCGCCGCGACCATCGCTGCAATGACTATGGTTTTTTTCATGTACACAGTAACTCCTTTATCTGCCTGACGCCATGACAGGTTCCCCGCGCCTGTTATTCACCGATGACCTTGACGAGGATCTCCTTGTCCCGCTGGCCGTCGAACTCGGCATAATAGACCGTCTGGTACACGCCCAGATCCAGGCTGCCTTCGGTGACCGGAAGGACGAGGTGGTGGCCGGTGAGCAGGGATTTCAGATGGGCCGTGGCGTTCTGCTTGTCGTCCGAGAGGTTATGCTGATAGGCGCCCTCGGGAATGAGCCGGGTCAAGAGCTCACCGAAGTCCCCGGTCAAACTCCTGTCCGAGTCGCTCAGATAGACTGCCGCGCTGGTATGGTGGGGGAACAGAAGAAGGATCCCGTCAGTAATGCCGCTCTTGGCCAGCACCTGCGACACTTCCTTCGTGATGTCCCGGATCTCAAGCTTCTGCTCCGTCCGCATGATGAGGAAATCCCGGTATGTTTTCATGTCTCCCGTCCCGGCCGCCAGTGGAGCCCTCCAGCAGGAGCTTGGCGGCTCCACTCAACAACGCGACATCCCGCAGCGGTCCCGACCTTGTCGGGGCAGCGGCCGCGGGGATCACAGCCCCATTTTCTTCTGCTCGATCATTCGCATCAAATCGTCGCGCGAGACGAGGTCCTTCTCGATCAGCACGCTCACCAGGGCATCGAGCAACTGTCGGTCCGAAAGGGCCTCCTGCTGCTGCGGCTGTGGCGGCGCCGCCGGCGGTTCAGGCGGTTGCCATTCCGTCCCGGACTTCGCCTCGCTCTCGCGGATGATCTCCAGCTTCTCCGGCGACGCTGCGAACTGATCGTGAAGGGAAGGCTTCTCCCGGTGGACCACCGCTTCGTGATCGTAATATTTACGGATCGCGTCCTTGATCTCGGAGTTCGTTGCCAGCGCCGGCTTGATCACCAACCCGGTGATGAACCGGATCTCATCAATGGCCTCCATGTCCATGGGGTCCGACATGGCGACCACCAGAGCGCCGGCATCCTTCTTCGCCGGCATGACGTTGTACTTCTTGGCAATTTCCGGTTTGATGAGCTTTACGACGGCAGCAGGTATCTCCTGCGCGAAGAGATCCACATAGGGAAGCCGCAGTCGCTCGGCAAGCACCTTCGCGAGGTCCGACTCCTTGATGAATCCCATCTCTACCAGGATGGCCCCCAGCTTCCCGTTCCAGTTCTTCTGATGGGACAGGGCTGACTGAAGCTGGAAATCATCGATAAGGCCTGCATCCTTCAGCAGATCGCCGATCTTTTTTTGCTCTGCCATCAGCCCCTCCCCGGAGAACGGTTCACTGCGCCCGCAGAGTCACGGTATCGACGGCGATTATATGCTTTCTGCGCTCGGGCTGTCAACCCCGTTGTTGCAAAAAATGATGCGCTCAAAACCTGCACTGCCGCACTTACACGCGGTGAATTTCGGTCGATTACTGCAGCAACGGGGTCAACCCGAATTACGCGGCAGAACCGCTGCTCCTGATGGGGCACCCTGACGCACGAGCAGATGGCGAAGTTCCACATCGCCAAGCGCGGCAAGCAGATTGGCCTTGATGCCCGGCTGTTCGTGCTCCAGCGCTGCGAGCAGTCCTTTTATCTTCACACGCTTCATATCGGGATCACCGCAGAATGGACAGGCGCAGCAGGTCACGGGAAATCCTGCTTCCGCCGCAAAGCGTACGATCTCCTGCTCCGGCACATACACCAGGGGCCGGATCACCACGCTCCGACCGTCGTCGGCGCGCAGGAACGGCGCCATGGCCTTGATCTTGCCGTTGTAGAACTGGTTCAGCAGCAGGGTCTCGATAAAATCATCGCGATGGTGGCCAAGGGCGACCTTGTTGCAGCCCGACACCCGGGCCTGGGTGTACAGAACGCCCCGCCGGATCCGGGAGCAGAGGGAGCAGGGCCGTTCTCCTTCCGCGAGCTTCGCCTGCATGGTCTCAAAAATGGGGGCATGCACGACCCGCGAGTCGTAGCCTTGCTCCTTGAGGTAAGCCTCGATCCCCGTGGTATCGAATCCCGGGAACCCGGGATGCACCGTTACAGGCAGAAGGTCGAACCGCACCGGCGCCCGCTCCCGGAGCTTCGCAAGGATGTACAGGAGGGTCCAGCTGTCCTTCCCGCCTGACAGCCCCAGGAGGATCCGGTCCCCGTCCTGGATCATGCCGAAATCTCCGATAGCCCTGCCTGCCAGACGGCGAATGCGGCGTTCCAGATGCCCTGCTGCTGCCATGGAGGCACTCTATCGTTGCCGACAGGACAAGTCAACAGGTTTCTCCCGGCCCTGAAACGACAACAGGGCCGCCGGATGACTCCGGCGGCCCTGAACAGAACAACTACTTTGCATCGCGATAGCTGTTACCGTTTCTTTTTTCTCGTTGCTTTCTTTTTCTTCGCGGCCTTCTTCTTGGTTTTTTTCTTTACTGCCTTCTTCTTGGCCTTTTTCTTTGTTGCCTTCTTCTTGGCCTTTTTCTTTACTGCTTTCTTCTTGGCCTTTTTCTTGGCCGCCTTTTTCTTGGCCTTCTTCTTTGCCGGCTTCTTTTTCGGCTTCGGCGGCGCTACCGGGAACATGCTCTCCAGCTCGCCGGCATAGCCGGTTTCCGACGACTCCACGCCACAGCAGAACACTGGTTCCTCATACACATCGCCCGTTCGTGTCATACCGACCCTCCTTCCGCATATTTTGCATTCATACTGCACAATCCTTTCCATTGCCATACCCTTACCCCCTCGTTCGATAAGCTTCAAAACCCGACTCCCGCGGGCTGTTGAGCCACTCCTCAGAAGAAAGCGTACTGAACGTTCAAGAAAGAACCGCGCTGATCTGAATTCATGCGGCAGAAAAATCATGCATTTACTGTTTAATGTAGAAGCATAACCATGAATTGTCAAGTTTTTTTTCTGCTGCGAACGCTATCGGGTCTCTCACGTCTCGATCACGACCAGATGCGCGGCTGCTTCCTTGCAGCGCTTGAACGCGAATTGCGCCGCTGATCCGCCTGCCGCAAGGACCATATCTGCTCCATACCCTCGATGGCGACCACGAGCGCTTCGTCGGTCTTCCCGCCGTCCCATTTCTTCGTCTCTGCCAACCGGTACAACTCCACGATCACCTCGTCAAAGGTCATATAAATCTCCTTATAATTCAGAGGAATAGAAATCCATTTCTTATTCAGCACCGCCCATACCGGCACGGGCCGCTCTGACGCGTTCTGCAAAAAACGCCGGAAGGGAAGCCCCCCGGCGTCGGTCCGATCACTACGATGAAGCAGTCAAGCTTCCCGCCATGCATCCCCCCCTACCCGCACTTCGAAAACCCGCAGCCGCGGCAAAAGGCACACCCTTCGCCGAACTCAAGCAGGCTGCTGCAGTCGGGGCATTCCGGGCAGAGGCCCAGATGGTTCGTGTTCCCGCCGTTCACGCATTCCGCCGTGTCCTCCGCAAAGGACGGGATCGCCGGCTTCTGGATGCGACTTCGGACATGGCCCATGCCGTCCTTCTGGTAGCGTTCAAGGGCGCGGCCGATGGCATCGGGGCAGGAAAGAATGGCGCCACCCTCGCCCCAGGCCGGCGAGGGACAACGGATGCCTTTCACCTGCTTGATGATGGCGTCGATAGCGACGCCTGACCGGAGCGCCAGCGATACCATCCGGCTCACGGCCTCGGACTGGCTCGCAGCGCAGCCGCCCGATTTGCCCATGGTGGAGAAGACCTCACAGGTGCCCTCTTCGTCCTGATTGATAGTGATATACAGGTTACCGCACCCTGTGGGGATCTTCTGCGTGATGCCGTGGGTCAGGACCGGTCTGCTGCGCGGTTTTTTGTCCTCTGCCAGTTCAGGCGATGCCGAGGCCACGGTCACCTGATTGCTCGCAGCGGTTCTGCGGGCTTTTTCCGTTGCCCCCGTGCTCAGTACCTGCTCATCACGCGAACCGTCACGGTAGATGGTCACACCCTTGCAACCGAGATGATAGGCCAGGAGATAGACCTTTTCCACGTCCTCCCGGGTGGCGCTGTGCGGGAAGTTGACCGTCTTTGAGACGGCATTGTCGGTATGCTTCTGGAACGCCGCCTGCATACGGATATGCCACTCGGGCGCGATATCATGGGAGGTAACGAAGACCCGCCGCACGTCGTCGGGCACGACGTCGACGCCGGAGCAGCCGCCGTGCTCGGCAATCTCCTTCATCAGGCCTTGGGAATGGAACCCGCGCTCCTGGGCGACCTTCTCGAACCAGGGGTTCACCTCAAGGAGTTCAGCCCCGTCCATGACCTTCCGCACGTAGGTGAGCGCAAAGATGGGCTCAATGCCGCTGGAACACCCGGCAATGATGGACAGCGTTCCCGTCGGGGCGATCGTCGTCACCGTGGCGTTCCGTACGGGCTTCCGGCCGGGCCGGTCATAGACGCTGCCCTTGAAGTTCGGGAAGGGGCCCCGCTCCTTTGCAAGCTCCTCGCTCTTCTTCCGGCCTTCGTCGGTGATGAACTCCATGATCTTCTCGCCAAGCTGGACCGCCTCTTCGGAATCGTAGGGGATCCCCATCTGGAGCAGCATGTCCGAGAAACCCATGACGCCCAGGCCGATCTTGCGGTTCGCCCGGGTGTTCTCGGCGATCTTATCGATGGGATAGCGGTTGACATCGATCACATTATCGAGGAAGTGAACGGCCTCGCGCGCGGTGCTGCGGAGCTTCCCGTAGTCCACAGAAACGCTGCCGTTCACTTTCAGCATCTGCGCCAGGTTGATAGAGCCGAGATTGCACGACTCGTAGGGAAGGAGCGGCTGTTCGCCGCAGGGGTTCGTGGACTCCACCATGCCCACGTGCGGGGTGGGGTTGTGCTGATTGATGCGGTCGAGGAAGATGATCCCCGGATCGCCGTTCTTCCACGCCATGTTCACGACAGTGTCGAATACCTTGCGCGCCTGGAGCCGCCGGACCAGGTTATTATTGCGTGGCGAGACAAGGTCGTACTCTGTGTCCTTTTCCACAGCCTCCATGAAAGCGTCGGTGATGGCAACGGAAATGTTAAAGTTGTTCAGCCGGTCGTTCTGCTGCTTGCAGGTGATGAAGTCGAGGATGTCCGGATGGTGCACCGAGAGGATGCCCATATTGGCGCCCCGGCGGGTGCCGCCCTGCTTCACCGTCTCCGTTGCCGCGTCAAAAACGGTCATGAAGGAGATGGGGCCCGAGGAGACGCCCTTGGTGGACTTTACCACGTCGTTCTTCGGCCGGACGCGGGAGAAGGAAAAGCCCGTGCCGCCGCCCGACTTGTGGATAAGAGCGGCATGCTTCACGGACTCGAAGATCTCGTCCATGGAGTCGCCCACGGGCAGCACAAAGCAGGCGGACAACTGGCCCAGTTCCCGGCCCGCGTTCATGAGCGTGGGGCTGTTGGGGAGGAATTCAAGGGACGTCATCATGCGGTTGAACTCGCGGGCGCGCTGCTCGATCTCCTGGTCCGTCGCCCCGTAGGCCTTGTCAGCCTCAGCGATCGTCCGGGCAACGCGGGTAAACATGTCATCAGCGGTCTCGACCACCTTCCCGTCTTCGTCCCTTTTCAGATAGCGTTTTTCGAGGACCTTCAGGCTATTCTCCGACAAACTCAGTCCCCTGCGGGAGACGGCAGCCAATTCCGCACTCTTCATTCCTCTTCCTCCTGCTTAATGCATTAAATATGGTAAAAGACATCCGGCACACAGCACAAAAAAACAGCTACCGCATGCGCCCCCTTGCGGCGAGTTGCGAGACAGCTAGTACATGATTTTGTGGACCGTAGAAATATAAACACAATATGTAGTATTTGTCAAGATTTGTCAAGCTGGAATTGTTTTATTTTAAAAGACCGTTTCAGCATGATTTTCCGCGGCTACTCTGCCCATTGAGTAAAACAACAGGCCGTGCAGGCGCTCCAGTCAAGGATGAAGTAAAACGATGATTGATTTGTCCGCGCCGCACAAGGCCTTCTGCGGCCGGCGCCACCCTGAAGTGCTTCCGGTGGGTGCAGACAACACCGGAAAACCGCCTTAGTGACCTCCCGCTTCCGAAGATCACATCACTCCTCAGCCTGCGCCATTGCCTCCGATGACCCGAAGACCCACGATAGTGCAAGGCCCGTCATGACGCTCCAGCGGGCCTTGACCAGCGGGCTGTCCTCGAACCGGGCCCCCTGCAGGTTGTCGATACGGGAAAAGGCGCCGATCCATATGCTGCCCCGCCGCATCGTGGCTGCAAGCGCAAGCTGCATGCCGCCGTACCCGCCGTGGGCTTCATAGGCCGGGCGGACAGGCGTTGCGTAGATCGGGTCCACTTCGTAAAAAAGGCGGCTGTTCCGGCTGTCCGTGAAAAGTGGACCCAGAGCAACACCCGCGCTCAAGCGCTCTTCCGGGCCCGACCGGCTCCAGTCGAGGCTGATGCGCGGATTGAACACAAGGCCCGAATAGCGAAGATAGGAAAAATCCGTCACAAAAACCGCCCGAAGCGGGAACTGCAGGTCCACCCTGAGCTCTCCGCCGGCGCTGCGCAGGAGAAGATATTTGAGCGAGGGGCCCGCCTCGAACAGCGGGTCCAGGTCCGGCATGCCCTGCCGCGCGCCGTTCCTTCCGCTCCGCACAGGCGGCGAACCGCTGAAACTGGTGTCTACTTCCAGACGTTCGCTCTTGAAGAACACGCCGCGCACGGCCCTACGGTCCACTTTCAGCACGTCGCCGCGATAGATCAGATAAGGTATGGGGAAAACATAGAACTGCGACTGGTCGGCGCCCCGATAATCGGGGATGGTCAATGCGCTGATCCCGATGCCGGCCTCCCACTGCGGCAATTCGGCGCCCCGTGCCGCAGTGGAAAGAACGACCAGCGCCAGGAGAACGGGCATTGCCCAAAGGCCCTTCCTCGCAGGCACATTGTCCTGGCCGCTCATTCCACCACCCAGACAGCGCAGTTCTTCGCCTGGTGCACGAGCTGGCTCGAGAGGCTGCCGAGAATGAACTCTTCGCTCTTGGTCTTGTGCCCTCTTCCGACAACGACGGTGCAGCAGCTCATCTCGCACTGAACTTCGAGAATGATCTCCGAGAGGGACTTGGCATCGCCCACGCATGAGCGGGACCTCACCTTTTCCGGGGGGAAGCCCGACTGGATCAGCACCTGTCGGTAGTTCTCGAGCATGCGGTTCGCGCTGTCGAGCTGCTCACGTGTCCATGCCTTCCGGGCCTCTTCGTTCTCAAAAAAATCCGCCTCAGGCTCGGGTATGACGCTCAGTAGCGTGGCCCGAAAACCGGGAAATCCACCCAGAAAATCAGCGACATAGAGCATGGCCCGCTTGGCATTCTCGCTCTCGTCAACAGCGATCAGAACGTGTTTGTCCTTCATGCGGTCGTTCGTTTCGGCGCTCATGGCAGCAGTTTCTCCCTTCTCTCTTTCCTGCATTTTTACCGTCAGGCGTTCAATCGCCCCCTTACCTCCCCGAGATCATCGAGCAGTTCCTCCGTCGTTTCATAATAGACCGTTGCCCCCTGGGAGAAGTGCATGAGCACCCGGTTGAGCGCTTCGGGAATGTAGGGATATACCTTCGCCAGGTTCGCGACGCGGTTTTTGAACACGATATTCACGTCGTCCTCGGACAGCCGCGCCAAAGCGTCAGGGGCATCGTGCAGCAGCCGCTGGGTCGTCACATCGCCCCTGCCGGTGATGAACAGCAGAACGTTCCCAAGGCCGAAAAGATCATACCCGAAACGGCTGACACTGTGGCGGTAGTTGTAATCGAAATCGATCCAGCGGTATTGCCCGGTCAGGTCGTCCTTGATAAGGTGGTCGCGCCGGATATCGCCGTGTTTCTCGCCGTTCTCATGCAGGAACCGGATGGCCTCGACAGCCTGAATGAACTCGGACAGCAGGGCGGGATAGCGGGCAGAGAAGAACTCCTCGTGGCTCGATCCGAACGACAGGGTGATCTCCGAAAGGGTCCTGCCCCTGATATAGTCCAGGATCCGCAGGGGACTCCCTGACGAATCGCTCACCGTCTCGCCCTGCATGAAATCCGCCCTGCCGCGTACCAGCTCCAGTATCCTGGCCTCCTTCTGGGGGCTGCGCACACATTCAAAAACGAGGCTCCCGATCCGGGCATTGAACAACTCCCGGAAGACCCATTTCAGGATCCTCACCTCGCCGGTCAGCAGATTGATCGCCCGCTTCACCCAGAACTTCGGCTCGTCCTCGATGCCGAAACGCCCCTCCCGCTCGTTGTTCCGTACCAGATACGGCACGCCTGCGAGGACCACCACGTCGTCGTAGTCGACGCGGGAAAAATCGGAGGTGTCCTTCACGTTGATGCGCAAGGGGACGCGGTCCCTGGGCACCCGCTTCCGGATCAGCCGTCGAAGCTCCTTCTCGCTGAATCCCGTTGCCGCTGCGGCCGATCGCTGCCTCATGATGCCCTCCGTCGGGACAATATACCAGACCGGCCCTGAAAAGGGAACACCCGCGCTTCCGACCGTTCTTCCCGCTCCTGTCAAGGATGCCCGCGAGGACGCTGGCGCCGTTTTCCCTTGACTTTTCGGGGAAATAAAGCTAATTTTTACCTATCCCTAACGTTTTTGTAACGATCCGGGCCGTGACGGCCCTGATCCGGAGGCGCAACCCGCTGATGTCATACCACGTGAAGCTGGAGATTTTCGAAGGACCCCTCGACCTTCTCCTGCACCTCATCAGGAAGCATGAGCTCGATATCTACGATATCCCCGTCGCCCTCATCACCCAGCAGTATCTCGAATATCTGGAACTCATGAAGAACCTCGACATCGAGATCGCCGGCGAATTCCTCGTCATGGCTTCGACGCTGACGTACATCAAGTCCCGTATGCTCCTGCCGCCGCCTGACAACCCCGAGGATGAGGAGTTCGGCGTCGACCCCCGCGCTGAGCTCATCCAGCGCCTGCTTGAATACAAACGGTTCAAGGACGCGGCCCAGTCCCTGGAGCAGAAGGAAGAGCTCTGGTCCCAGGTCTTTACGCGTCCCGCCGAGTCGGCCCCGGACCTGCCGCCCGATGACGAGCCGCTGCTCTTCGATTTTCACCTCTTCGACCTGCTCGCGGCGCTGAAGGACGTGATGGCCCGGGTGCCTGACCAGTCTTTTGAGATCACCGCCGAGAGCGTGTCCATTACGGAAAAAATATCCCATATCCTGGCGCGGCTCGAATCATCCGACAGCGTGGTGTTCGCGGACCTCTTTGAGGGAAGCACCACGAAACTCCAGATGATCGCCACGTTCCTGGCGCTCCTGGAACTGATGCGGACCCGGGTGGTCAGAGCGGTCCAGATCGACCAGTTCGGCGCCATCAGGCTGATGAAGGCCGTGAGCGAAACACCTCTGGGATGACCGGTGCTTTGCCGGAACCGATACATGCAGATTGACGCAGATACGGCCAAGGGCTTGCCGGGCCACATCCATAACTATTATGGCGATCAACATCAGAACGCTTGCAAAAGAAAAAAAATTCGGCGAGATCGAGAAGGCGGTCTATGAGGACCGAACGCTCATCAAGCCGCTCGTCGAGCTGCTCTCGGAAAAGGACGGAGACGTTCGGTCGGGAGTGCTGAACCTCCTGTCGCGCGTGGGATTTGATTACCCCCAGGACACGCGGCGGCACCTGCCCTCGCTCATTGCGCTTCTCGACGAAGAGGACATGTTTGTCAAGATCGACGCGGCGAATGCCGTTGGCAACCTCGGGTTCAGCTTCCGGGAAGCGGCAGAAGCAGCGGCCCCGAAGCTGAAGGCACTGCTCGGCCATAAACAGTCCCTGGTGAGGCAGGAAGCGGCCTACGCACTGGGAAACATCGGGTTCTCCTTCACGGACCTCGTGACGGATGCGGTCCCCCGGTTCATCGAGATGCTCGAAAAGGGCGACGACGACGAACGCGAGGCAGCGGCTCACGCCCTGGGCAAGGTGGGCATCAATGCTCCGGACCTGATCCGCGGCATCCTGCCGAAGCTCGTGGAGGTCCTGGAGTTCTCGAAAGAGGCGACCTGCGGCGGTGTGCTCTTCGCCCTGGGCGCCATCGGCCTCCACTATCCCCAGGAAGTGGCGGCTCTGGTGCCGCGGCTCATGCGCTATCTCGACAGCGGCCATCCCAACGCGGTCAAGAACGCTGTGGCAGCGCTGGGAAACATCGGCAGTTCGAACCCGGCCCTGGTGAAGGACGCCATGCCGCGCATCCGGAAGCTGCTGGACGATCCGGACATTGATGTGAAGATGAACGCGAAGGTGGCCCTGGGACGCATGGGCGATCCAACGGGAATGTAACACAACCCGACGCGGAGACGCGAAGACTGGGTGACAGGGAATCAAGGCTTAAGGCTGGTTCTCCACGTCCCCCCTTCACCGTGTCACCGTGTCAATCACTATACGCATCCTGAGGTGGTGGCTTGGAAGACCAGGAACTGAAATCAGCCGTCGAGGCGCTGCTCTTTGCGTCAGGCAATCCCCTGACCGTGGACCGGCTGAAGGGCATCTTCGACGATGTGCCGAAAGAGCAGATCGAGGAGCAGATCGCGTCCCTGCGGCGGGAGTATGATGCCCGCCTGTCGGGCGTTATGATCGCCGATGTGGCGGGGGGCTATCAGGTGGTCACTCGTCCCGACCTCGCCCCTTGGATCAGGAAGTTCAGGACCGTGAAGGTCTCGACGCGGCTGTCGCGGCCGGCCCTTGAGACGCTCGCGATCATAGCCTACAAGCAGCCCATTACCCGGACGGAAGTGGAGGCGATCCGCGGCGTGAATATCGGCGGGATCGTCAGGAACCTGATGGAGCGCCGCCTCGTCAAGATCGTCGGAAAAAAGGACGTGCCGGGCAAGCCCATGATGTACGGGACAAGCGTGGATTTTCTGCAGTACTTCGGTCTGAAGGACCTTTCAGCCCTGCCGACGCTCAAGGAATTCACGGAGCTGGAGGCGGGCGAAGATATCCTTGAAGAAACGGCGGGCCAGGGACCGGATGCCACTGATACCGGCCACGATGAAGGATCGGCTCCCGCCGCCCTGTCGGAGGTTGCTGAAGCCACATGATCGAGCTTCAGGATGCCCTGCGCAAGAAGGAGATCTGGGCCGTCGGCGGCGGCAAGGGCGGGATCGGCAAAAGCCTGATCACCGGCAATATCGGCATCTGCCTGGCCCGGCTCAAGAAGAAAGTGCTGCTTGTGGACGCGGACCTGGGCGGCGCGAACCTGCATACCACGCTCGGCATCGGCGTGCCGGAGATGACGCTTTCCGACTTTCTGGCGCGGCGTGTGGAGAACATTCAGGACGTCATTATCCGGACCGGCATCCCCAACCTGAACCTGATCAGCGGCGCCCAGGACTTTCTGGATGCCGCCAATCCCAACTTCGCGCAGAAATCCCGGCTGCTCCGCCACCTGGAGTCGCTGGATGCCGATTACGTGCTGCTTGATCTGGGTGCGGGCACGTCATTCAATATCCTGGACTTCTTCCTCTTTTCCGACCACGGCATCCTTGTGGTGCTGCCCGAGCCCACGGCCATCGAGAACGCCTACCGGTTCATCAAGAGCGCATTTTACCGGCGCTTCCGCAAGATCGTGAACAACCAGGGCATCAAGGACCTGATCGACGCTGCCATGGACCAGAAGAACACCATGGGCATCCGAACGCCCTTCGACCTCATAGAACGGATAAAGCAGATGGAGCGCGAAGTGGGCGAGATTCTTGAACTGGAGGTCCTCAAGTTCAAGCCCAAGCTGATCGTGAACCAGGTGAGGACCAAGAACGATATCCAGATCGGGTTCTCGATGAAGAGCGCCTGCCACAAGTATTTCGGCATCAATATCGATTATCTCGGCTACGTGGAGTACGACGACTGCGTCTGGCAGTCCATCCGCAGCAAGCGGCCGCTGTCCGTGGAGTATCCCTATTCCCGGCCCGCGCGGTGCATTGAACGGATCGTCCATAACCTGCTCAGAAAAGAGCAGCTCACGACAAGCATGCTCTACTAAGGAGACTGCGCCATGCTCAAGCGGATCGATGAGCTGAACTTCTACGAATTGCTGGAAATCGAACCCTCGGCAACGCCGCAGGACATCCACCGGGCCTATGACCGAATACGGAAGGTCTACGACCCAAATTCCATTGCACTGTACTCCCTCTTCAGTCCCGAGGAAACAGCCACCATCCGCCGGAAGATCGAGGATGCCTACCGCACGCTGATGCACGAAAAACAGCGCAACGAGTACGACCACAGGCTCCGGGATCAGCAGGATCTGCCGGAACTTAGGCCAATCCCGCAGCCGGTCCCGCCCTTGCGCCCGGCTCCGGTAGTTCCTGACGTGCTGCCGGAACCCGTGGTGCGGGCAGCACCGCCTGCGCCGCAGCCTCCTGCGACCCAGCCGCCGGCCCCTCAGCGAGCAGCTCCGGCTGCTGAGAGAAAGATCGTACCCCCTGCCGTGGTCACCGAGTTCTCCGGCCCGGCCATCAAGATGCTGCGCGAACAGGCCGGGCTCACCCTGCGAAATGTGGCAGATATCACGAAGATCAGTTCACGCTATATCGAGCATATCGAGAACGAGGCTTACGCTAAGCTCCCGGCGCGGCCCTATCTCCGGGGCTTCCTGGTGCAATACGCCAGGGTCCTCGGCGCAGATCCCGAGCGCTTCGTCGCTGATTACCTCAAACGAAGCGCGTCCGCGACGGTGGAACGGCCGCGCTAAGTTGAATCAGCATCGCCCTTCAGGCATCCTGAGCGTCCCCGGGACGGGATCGGTCACGAAGGAAACCCGGCCCTCGGAATCATGCAGGTTCAGCGGGATATGCGCTTCGTATGATATTTTCCCTGAAAACTTGAACTGGCCGCGCGAATCCGGAGATCGCGGCCATACCTAAAATTTCCATTTTCCAATTGCGGCCAAAGGCCGCGCTATGTTCTGCACCAACATCCCACTGAGAAGGAGGCAAGGGCATGAAAAAAGCACTAGTCGTTGGTCTTGTTCTGGCAGTAACGCTCGTGGCAATGGCGGTATCGGCCCAGCAGGCGGCCGCGCCGGCAGCATCAGGCCTGACAGTCAGCCGCATGGAGATCGCATCGGACGTGCAGAACCGCGAACCCGTGGGTGTGGCAGCGTCGTTCCCTGCAACACAGGAGCGGGTCTACTGCTTCATGGAGTTCACGGACGTGGCGCAGGAAACGACGGTGAACGTGGTCTGGACCCTGGGCATGAACGAGATGGCACGGGTGCCCCTCACCATCAGGGCCTACTCCAAGTTCCGGACCTGGGCATACAAGACCATCGCGGGCATGAAGGGCGACTGGAAGGTGGAGATCGTGGACGGGGCAGGCACTGTGCTCAAGTCAGCGGCCTTCAAGATCGAGTAGTCGGAAGATGGTTAAATAGAAGCAGGGGCATGGGATAGTTCCCGTGCCCCTGCTTTTTGACTTTGAATTTTTTCTCTTCTTACACATTCAGAACGCCGAACATCCCTCTTCCCTTCTTCCCTCTTCCATCCCTTTTACCTTCCCAGCAATGCCGCGTTCTCCTTCTGTTTCTGCAACTGCCGCTCGCGCCAGATGACATAGATCGCGGGGTAGATGATGAGTTCCAGGATGGCAGAAGTGACGACGCCGCCGACCATGGGCGCGGCAATGCGCTTCATCACGTCGGCGCCTGCACCCGTTGCGAAGAGGAGGGGGACGAGTCCGGCCAGGATCACGGAAACGGTCATGATCTTGGGCCGGATGCGCTTCACGGCCCCTTCCATAACAGCGTCCTCGATATCACGCAGCGTGCGGATGCGGCCTTCCTTCTTCCAGCGGTAGTAGGACAGGTCGAGGTACAACAGCATCACGATGCCCGTCTCGGCGTCGAGACCGGCCAGGGCGATCACGCCCACCCAGACAGCCGTGCTCAGGTGATAACCCAGGAGGTAGAGCAGCCAGACCGCGCCTACGAGCGAGAAGGGTACAGCCAGCAGCACGATGGCCGTCTTGATCCACGATTCCGTGTTCAAATAGATCAGCACGATGATAATGACCAGCGTAAGAGGGATCACGAAGAAAAGCTTACGCTTGACGTTCTCCATGTACTCGTACTGGCCGCTCCATTTCATCTGGTACCCCGAAGGAAGCGTGAGCTTCTCCCGCAGGGCCGCGTCGGCCGTCTTTACATAACCCCCGTAGTCGCTTCCACCGATATGAAGGGTCACGTAGGCCACGAGCCTGCCGTCCTCGCTCTGGACCATGCCCGGCCCCCGGATGATCCTGATGTCCGCAAGCTGACCGAGGGGAACCTGGGCGCCGCTCATGATCGGCACGAGCACGCGCGAAAGCTTGTCAATATCGTCCCGCAATTCCCTTCCGTACCGGATGTTCACGGGATAGCGCTCCCGTCCCTCTACGGTAGTCGTGACGTTCATCCCGCCGATGGCCGACTGGATCACGTCCTGCACATCCTCAACGGTCAGGCCGTAGCGGGCGATCTCGTCCCGTTTTACCGTAAAATCGAGGAAGTACCCGGTGTTCGCCCGTTCGGCGTAGACGCTCCTTGTGCCGGGCACCTGGCGGAGTATGGTTTCCGCCTCGAGGCCGATGCGTTCGATCTCATCGAGCCGGGAACCGAAGATCTTCAGGCCCAGAGGCGTACGGATGCCGGTGGAGAGCATGTCGATCCTGCCGATGATCGGCATGGTCCAGGTGTTCGCGATGCCGGGAATGGTCAGGGCCTCGTCCAGTGCGTCGCGAAGGTCCTCGACGGACCTGAACTGCTCTCGCCACTCGTTCTCGGGTCTCAGATTGACGACCGTTTCGAACATTTCGAGCGGCGCCGGGTCCGTAGGCGTCTCCGCCCTGCCCGCCTTGCCGAAGACCTGGGTGACCTCGGGAAACTGTTTCATGATCCGGTCCTGCACCTGCAGAATCTTCGTGACCGTGGTGATCGATGCGCCGGGAAGCCCCGAGGGCATGAAGAAAAGCGTGCCTTCGTACAGAGGCGGCATGAACTCAGAGCCGAGCTTCATGAAGGGAAAAACCGTGACAAGTATGATGATAACGGCCACGACGATGACTGCCTTCCGGTACTTGAGGGCGAACTCGGCCACGGGATGGTAGAACCGTATCAGAATGCGGCTCAGGGGATTCTCTTCCTCGGACCTGATCTTCCCCTTGATGAAAATGGTCATGAGCACGGGCGTGAACGTGATGGCGAGGAAGCTCGCGAAGAGCATGGAGAAGGTCTTGGTGTAGGCCAGCGGCTTGAAGAGCCTGCCCGGCTGGTCCTCGAGCGTAAAGATGGGCAGGAATCCCACGGTGATCACAAGGAGCGAGAAGAAGAGCGACGGCCCCACTTCCTTCGCCGCGTCGATGATCACGTCGATGCGCGAGCCCTCGCTGCCCTGCTGCTCCCACTCTTCGAGCTTCTTATGGGCATTCTCGACCATGATGATCGCGGCGTCCACCATGGCCCCGACGGCGATGGCGATGCCGCCCAGGCTCATAATATTCGAACTGATCCCCAGGTAGTGCATGCAGATGAAGGAGATCAGGATCGCCACCGGCAGCGTCAGGATTACCACGAGGGCGCTGGGCAGGTGAAAGAGGAAAATAAGACAGACGACGCCCACGGCAATGGCCAGCTTGATGATCTCATCGCGCAGTGTCTCCACGGAACGATGGATGAGTTCGGACCGGTCGTAGGTCGTCACGATCGACACGCCCTCGGGCAGCGTCGTCTCGATCTCCTTGATCTTTTCCTTGACCCGCTCGATCACTCCCAGCACGTTCTCGCCGAACCGGACCACCACGATGCCGCCCACTACCTCACCCTTGCCGTCGAGATCAGCAGCGCCCCGCCTGATCTCGGGGCCGAGCTGCACTGTGGCGATATCGCGCACCAGTAGAGGCGTGCCCTGGCCGTCGGTTCCCAGGGCGATCTTTTCGATATCTTCCTTCGACTTGATATAGCCGCGGCCCCGGACCATGTACTCGCGGCCGGACCATTCGACCACACGGCCTTCCACGTCGCGGTTGCTCCTGCGCACAGCCTCCATCACCTTCATAAGGGGAAGCTTATACACGAGCAGCCGGTTCGGGTCCACGGTTATCTGATACTGCTTCACAAAGCCGCCCACGCTTGCCACCTCGGACACACCGGGCACGGACTCAATGGCGTATTTAAGGGTCCAGTCCTGAAGGGACCGGAGCTGGGCCAGATCGTGCTTGCCCGTCTCGTCCACGAGCGCGTACTGGAATCCCCAGCCCACACCCGTTGCGTCGGGACCGAGCACGGGAATGACGCCTTCGGGCAGTTTGCCGGTTACCTGCTGCAGATATTCCAGGACGCGGCTCCGGGCCCAGTAGATGTCAGTGCCATCCTCGAAAATGACGTAAACGAAAGAAAGGCCCAGGAAGGACTTTCCCCTGACCACGCGAACCTTCGGCGCCGCCAGCATGGTCGAGACGATGGGATAGGTGATCTGGTCCTCAACAAGGTCAGGGCTCACCCCCGGCCACTCGGTGAACACGATCACCTGGACGTCGGAAAGATCGGGGATGGCGTCGAGCGGCGTATGATACACGGCCCAGACACCCCAGAGGGCCAGGAACCCCACGAGGAGGAACACCAGAAACTTATTCTTTGCGGAAAATTCTATGATCTTAGAAAGCATGGTTCATCCTTACGGTATTGCATGGCGCATGGGGCATAGCGCATAGTGTATGAAGCTCTCTGCTCTAATGCTGATGTCCTCCGCCGGTCCCGAAGCGTAGCTGGCTCTCGGAATCGATCAAAAAGTTCCCGGATGTTACGACGCGCTCATTCTTTCTGATCCCCCTCAGCACCTCTACGTACTGTTCGCCCCGGCTGCCGAGCGTTACCTCGCGCATCTCGTACACGCCGGGCTTCTTCTCCACGTACACTATCTTCCGCGTGCCGGAATCGATCACCGCCTCGATCGGGATGGATAGTCGCATTCCGGCTGACACGGCGATCTCGACGTTCACGAACATCTCGGGCTTGATCATCAAGCCGGGATTCTCCACTTCGAGCCGCACCCTGACAGTACGCGTCACAGGGTCGAGGGTGGGATGCACAAAACTCACCGTTGCAGTAAGGCGGCGGCCGGCAAGATAGGGAAGGTCAATGCGCGCCTGCTGTCCCTGCCGCACAAGCGGGACCTCATACTCGTAGACGTCCGCAAGGATCCATACCCTGGAGAGATCAGCGATCTTGTACAGGTTCATACCCGACGTGATATAGGCGCCGTCGATCACCATCTTTTCGAGGACAATCCCGTCGATCGGCGCAAGGATGGTCATCTCTGTCCTCGGCTTCCCGGTCTTCTCCAGCTCCTCGATCTGGCCGGGGGTGATGTCCCAGAGCAGCAGCCGTCTCCGGGACGATTCCAGCAGTGTGTCCTGCGACGCTTCCACTTCCTTCAGCTCCGGAGGCATCGCCATTGAGCTCCGCGTCCGGAGGGCCAGCAGGTATTCTTCCTGAGCTGAAACGAGATC
>MHDZ01000028.1 GCA_001805055.1 Nitrospirae bacterium GWC2_57_13 | reverse complement strand
GGTCAAATACACTCTCCACGGTATCCTTCTTTGATCTGTCAGTTTTGCTAGAAAAAAGACCCCGCCGAGCAAGCAATTGTCGGACAGCCTGCTTGCTGCAGGGAGCCTCAATCCGGAAATCGCGTATAAAACCATTGCGATTGTGCAGGGCGGCAGCGGAGTCAGGGCCGCCGCTCGCCTCCCTCGACCGTATAGGGAGGAACACACAGCTCCTCATCGTAGCAAATGACCCTGTTCTTGCCGAGCCCCTTCGCCCGGTAGAGGGCCATGTCCGCTTCGTGCATCAGGGCCGCGGCGGTCTTCTTGCTGGCGGCATACATCGTTGAAACGCCGAGACTGACCGTAACCGTCACCGAGGGGTGGGCGACCTTCAGGGAAAAGGGATATTCATCAATGGCCGTTCGGACGCGCTCGGCAACCTCTGCCGCCTCAGCCATGTCGGTCTCGACAAGCAGGATGGAGAACTCCTCGCCGCCGTAGCGGAAGCAGGTGTCGGTGCTGCCGGTCCTGCAGCTCGCTTCCAGCACAGGCCCCATCTGGGCCAGCAGTCTGCTGCCTTCCATATGTCCGAAGCGGTCATTGATCTTCTTGAAATTATCGATATCGATCATGATGAACGAGAAGTCCCGGCCCGTCCGCACCTTGCGCCGCATCTCCTCGTCGAGTTTCTCGAGCAGTACGCGGTAATTATACAGCCCCATCAGCTCATCAACTCGCGAAAGCTCCAGCGTCTTTTTGAAAAGCTCCGCCTTTTCGAGCCCTGCCGAAATGAGGTGCGACAGCGACCGCAGCAGGTCAAAATCCTGAACGCGGAATGAATTTACCGCGCTGGTGCTGAAGCCCATCACCCCGAGCACGCGCGCATCGTTCTTGAGCGCGATCCCGATATAGCTGCCGATCTTCCTGTTCTCTTCGGGATAGTGCAGAAATCCGTCAAAAAGCGCCGCCTCATCAATGAGCAGCGGCTCTCCTGTTGAAGCGATCTTGCCGGGAGCGCCGTTTTCGAAATAGACCGTTTCCAGACTGGCGCCCGTGAAGAGTGGACCGGAGTTGTAAAAGGGATCAAGACCTGTCAGGTCCTTCTTGACGACATAGATGGAGGCGTCCTCAAAAGGCACCTCCTTTTTGATCGTTGCAAAGACCTTCTCTATCAAGTCGCGGGGCTCCAGCTCCGAGGCGATGATCCTGCCGACCTCGTAGAACAGATGGGTCTCCGTGAACTTACGGTAAAAAAGGGCCTTGAAGTCCGGCTCTGCACCGGCCTTCCCTGCCCTTTTCTTTTTTACGGTCTTTTTGGGGTTCGGCATTATCCTGTCCGGAGGTCCGGTATCAGACCGCGATCGTCCTGCCTGGCACTGCATAGATTATATCCCACGATATCATCGTGTCAACCATAATTTCTTGACGGCGGACTGCGCTCCTTCCCGTTTCGCCCGAGGCCCCGCAGGTGCCCGGCTACTGTACGACGCGGCCTTCGTACACAGGCGTAAAGACCAGCCGCCTGCCGTCCCGATCGATCACGACCTTCGATCCCTCTTTCACCTCGCCCGACAGTATCCTGGAGGCCAGGGGATTCAGCACGTCGCGCTGGATCGCCCGCTTGAGCGGCCGGGCGCCGTATACCATATCGAAGCCCTCTTCGGCGAGCAGCTCCTTCGCCGAATCGGTCAGCTCGATCTCGATCTTCCGGTCCGCAAGCCGCTTCTGGACCAGCCTTACCTGGATCGTCACGATCCGCTTCAGCATCTCGGTATCAAGCTGGTGAAAGATCACGATGTCGTCAACGCGGTTCAGGAACTCGGGCTTGAAATGCCCGCGCAGCGCCTCCATCACCGTGCGGCGCATCTCCGCCTCGTCGCCGCGAAGGTCCTGGATGTGCTGGCTTCCGATGTTCGATGTCATGATCACCACGCTGTTCTTGAAATCAACGGTCCGGCCCTGGCCGTCCGTCAGCCTTCCGTCGTCCAGAAGCTGGAGCAGCGTGTTGAATACCTCGGGGTGCGCCTTCTCGATCTCATCGAAGAGGATAACGGCATAGGGCCGCCGCCGCACCGCCTCGGTCAGTTGTCCGCCCTCCTCATAGCCCACGTAGCCCGGAGGCGCTCCGATGAGGCGCGACACCGTGTGACGCTCCTGGTACTCGGACATGTCGATGCGGATCATGGCCTGCTCGTCGTCAAAAAGGAACTCGGCCAGGGCACGGGCAAGCTCCGTCTTGCCCACGCCCGTGGGGCCCATGAAGATGAAGCTGCCGATGGGACGGTTCGGGTCCTGGATGCCGGCCCGGGCCCGCCTCACCGCGTCGGACACGGCGACCACGGCCTCATCCTGCCCGATCACGCGCTGCCGCAGCCGGTCTTCCATATGCACGAGCTTCTGCATATCCCCTTCGAGCATCTTGCTCACGGGAATGCCCGTCCACTTCGACAGGATCTCGGCCACGTCCTCGTCGTCCACCTCTTCCTTCAGCATCTTCTGCTGGCCCTGCACTCCGGAGAGCTGGGCCGATTCCGCATCAAGCTTCTTCTGCAGCTCCAGCAGGGTCCCGTAGCGCAGTTCCGCTGCGCGGCCAAGGTTGCCCTCACGCTCTGCCTTCTCAGCATCCCTCTTTGCCTGCTCGATCTGTTCCTTGATGGTCCGCATGGCCTGGATCTCGCCCTTCTCGGCCTGCCACTGGGCCCGGAGCCCGGTCCGCTTTTCCGACAGCTCAGCGATGTCCTTTTCGATCTTCTTGAGCCGTTCCAGCGATGCGGGGTCCTGTTCCTTCTTGACCGCCTCCCGTTCGATCTCAAGCTGCCGGATCTTTCGCTCCACCTCATCAAGCTCCGTCGGCATGCTGTCGATCTCCATGCGCAGACGCGAAGCGGCCTCGTCGATCAGGTCGATGGCCTTGTCAGGCAGGAACCGGTCGGCAATATAGCGGTGCGACAGGACCGCCGCGTTCACCAGGGCAGAGTCCTTGATCTTGACCCCATGATGCACTTCGTAGCGCTCCTTCAGACCGCGCAGGATCGAGACGGTGTCCTCCACTGACGGCTCCCGGACCAGGACGGGCTGGAACCGCCGCTCCAGGGCCGGGTCCTTCTCGATGTACTTCCGGTACTCGTTCAACGTCGTCGCACCCACGCACCGCAGTTCGCCGCGGGCCAGGGCCGGCTTCAGCATGTTTGATGCGTCCATGGCGCCCTCTGCTGCGCCGGCGCCGACCACGGTGTGCAGTTCATCGATGAACAGGAT
This sequence comes from Nitrospirae bacterium GWC2_57_13, assembly GCA_001805055.1. Taxonomy (GTDB): domain Bacteria; phylum Nitrospirota; class UBA9217; order UBA9217; family UBA9217; genus GWC2-57-13. Next base: position 3,023 of record MHDZ01000028.1, on the reverse strand, counting down.
CACCTGGCCGCTCGCCTCGGTCACTTCCTTCAGCACGGCCTTCAGCCGATCCTCGAACTCGCCGCGATACTTTGCGCCTGCGATCAGCGCTCCCATGTCGAGCGCCACGACCCGCTTGTTCTTGAGCCCCTCGGGAACATCACCTGATACGACGCGCTGGGCAAGGCCTTCGGCTATGGCGGTCTTACCCACGCCCGGCTCGCCGATCAGCACGGGATTGTTCTTGGTGCGCCGCGACAGCACCTGCACGACGCGTCTGATCTCCTCGTCCCTGCCGATCACCGGGTCGAGCTTGCCGCGCCGGGCGAAATCCGTAAGGTCCCTCCCGTACTTGGTAAGGGCCTGGTACTTGTCCTCGGGATTCTGGTCTGTCACGCGCTGACTGCCCCTGATGTCCACGAGAACGGCAAAGATCCGGTCTTTCGTAACGCCCTGCTGTTTCAGTATGTCCCGGGCAGCGCCGTCGCCCTCGACAGCGCCGACCAGAAGGAGCTCGGTGCTGATGTACTCGTCCTTCAGCCGCTCCGCCTCCTGCTCTGCCCGCTCAAAGAGCTTTCCAAGCCGCGGCGAAAGGTAGGTCTGGACTAGCCCCTCCACCTTCGGGACCCTGTTCAGCGCTTCCTCGACCTCGGCCCTGATCCTGCCGGGGTCAGCCCCGAGCTTTTTGAGCACGGGCACGATCACGCCTTCCTGCTGGTCCAGCAGCGCCATCAGCAGATGTTCCGGTTCCATCTGCTGATGGTGGCGCTTGCCTGCCATATCCTGCGCGGCCTGCACCGCCTCCTGAGATTTTAAGGTAAATTTATCGAAACGTGCCATGGTTCTCTCCTTCTTGCCCTCTTCACTTCCTACCTTCTCATCTTCCCATCTTCTTATCTTCCCACCTCACTCCTCTTCCCTCATGATTCTTATTCTCCTCACCGGCACAAGCGGATGCTTCGACACCTCCTCGCGCCGCTGGATCTCCTTAGCCAGCTCCCTGCGGAGCTCGAGCATCGCCTGTTCCATCTCCTGCTGCATGAGGTCCATCTTTTCGCGCATGGACAGGATGACCTCAACGCCGGCGAGATTCACGCCCAGGTCCCGCGTGAGCCGCAGGATCATCTCGAGCTTCTCCACGTCCTCCTCGGAATAAAGCCGCGTGTTCCCTTCGCTCCGCTTGGGCTTCACAAAGCCCTCTCGCTCGTAGATCCGAAGCGTCTGGGGGTGAAGCCCCAGCATCTCTGCGACCACGCTGATCATAAAAAGTTTTTGTCCCCGTGAGACCATCGGTCACTCCGTTCCAATCGAGCATAGCGCATGGTGCATAGTGCATAGAGTTTGAATCTCTCTGCTCTCTGCTCTCTGCTCTCTGCTCTCTGCTCTCTGCTCTCTGCTCTCTGCTCTCTGCGCTCTGCGCTCTGCGCTCTGCGCTCTGCTCTCTGCGCTCTGCGCTCTGCGCTCTGCGCTCTGCGCTCTGCGCTTTACCGCTTCCTGAACCCCTTGAACGAGACACCTGCCCTCGGATTCGCAGGCTGGAGCCGGTCGAGTTCCAGCAAAAGCTCTTTCCCCCGGTCCGTGAGGCCCGATGGCGTGACCACCTTGATCGTCACATAGTGGTCCCCGGCGCCGCTGCCTCCCAGATGGGGTACGCCCTTTCCCTTCAGCCTGAGCTGCTGGCCTGTCTGGACGCCCTGGGGCAGCGACATGGATATAATGCCGTCGATGGCAGGTATCTCGATCCTGTCGCCCAGCGCCGCCTCTTTGACCGTCACCTGTGCTTCGGAATAAAGGTTGTCGCCCTTCCGTTCAAAATAGGTATGGGGCCTCACCCGCGTAATGATATAAAGATCCCCGCTAGGTCCACCCTTGGCGCCTGCTCCGCCCATGCCGGCAACGCGCACTTTTGACCCGTTGTCAACACCGGCCGGTATCTTCACATTGATGCGGTCCGTCTTCGGTACGACGCCGCTCCCATTGCAGGCTTTGCAGGGGTTGGGGTTCACCCTTCCTTCGCCGTGGCAGGTGGGGCAGGCCTGTGAGAATTGCATGAAACCCCGGCCCTGAGAAACGCTGCCTGCGCCTTTGCAGGTGGAACAGGTCTGGGGCTTGGTACCTGGCTGCGAACCGCTGCCGCTGCATGCCGCGCATGCCACCTCGCGCCGAAGGTCCACCTGCATGGTCTTGCCGAAGAGCGCGTCCTCGAGGTCCACCTCCACGGCATAGGTGGCATCTTCGCCCTTCTGGGGCCCCCGCGGTCGTGCGCCCCGCTCGCCGAACAGGTTCCCGAGGATGTCCTCAAAGCCGCCGAAACCGCCGCTGGACCTGAAAGACTCGGCGCCCTGGCTGAATCCTCCGTACCCCTGGCCCGGGCCCGGGCCGTAGCTTTGATCAAAGGCGGCATGGCCGAACTGGTCGTACTGCTGCCGTTTCTTTGCATCTGACAGGACCTCGTAGGCCTCGTTCAGCTCCTTGAACTTTTGTTCAGCTGTTTTGTCCCCGGGGTTCACGTCTGGATGGTACTTGCGCGCAAATTTCCGGAAGGCCTTCTTGAGCTCCGCCTCAGAAGCGCCCTTGCCAAGCCCCAGAACCTCGTAGTAATCTCTTTTAGTTGTTGATGCCATGATCACCTCAATATATTAACAATGATCTAATTATAAAACTTGAGTGCCGCATTGTCAAGTTTGTGGTTAAAAAAACAGGGCCTAAAGTTAAAGCCCTGATATTAAAAACTATTTACCCCAAAACGGCAGTTGAACCACGGATGAACACGGTTAAAGACTGAAAAAAAAGGCATCCTATATTTCTGATGCTTCACCAGTTAGGTGACTCGTGCATTTGGTTCAAGTTTTTCTAAAATTCGCGTCAATTCGCGCTCATTCGCGGCTAAAAGCCTTTTTCAGATTTATCCTATAAGGCGCTTTTTCAATATCAGAAAGAGATTATTGTTTTTTTATCCGCTCTTATCAGATCTTATCCGCGGCCAAATGCTCTTTTCAGGCTATTTAAATATCCAGAGCTTCTTGAGCCACTTCTCTGACCTC
>MHDZ01000027.1 GCA_001805055.1 Nitrospirae bacterium GWC2_57_13 | reverse complement strand
AACCGCAACGCCTTTTCCTGGTCTGGCAAGGCCCCGAAGGAGGCGACAGGGCTCGTTGTATCGTGGCCGAACTACTGCGTACGAATCACGGGATCGAATTACGTTACCTGACGCAGAGCGATGATTTCAAGAAGGCGCGGGAAAATGGTTTTGAGGGTTATCCCGCGTATCCGAAGACCGACCGTGTATACAAGGAAGGTGTCATAGAAACCCTTATGTTGCGACTGCCTCCGCGCGAAAGGTCCGATTACAACAAGTACCTTGAGTCTCTTCGGATTTCATCTGCCGCGCGTGTTTCAGATTTTGCATTGCTTGGCTATTCAGGCGCCAAGCTGCCGAGTGACGGATTTTCCATCGTTCATCCATTCGACGACGTTAGCGAACCTTGCGAGCTGCTAACTGAAGTGGCGGGCTTTCGCTATTACGAAGGAATGACTATGCAACTTGCTGTCGGCATGACTGCAAAGCTGCAACCGGAGCCTACCAATCCTTATGATCCGCAGGCAATCATGGTGCTTGTTAAGGGAAAGAAGGTCGGCTATATCGGCCGCGGATTGCTTCCCGCGCTTCACCGATGGCTGGATAATAAGAGTGAGATTACCGCTGTCATTGAAAAGATTAATGGCCGTCCTGAACGTCCCAGCATAATGCTCTTTATCGCCGTCGTCCCCCAACGGCAATCAGAGCATGCATTGGCAAGTTAACGCCCCACTTTCGGTTTGACTCCCCCTGTTTTCTCTGCTATAACTCTCAAAAGTCCTTTATTCCGCACTCGCCACTCCGCACTCCGCACTGGAAAAAGGAGCGTCCATGCTCTCCAAGGTCATCAGCTCTGCGGTACTCGGCATCGACGCCTACCCGGTCGAGGTGGAGATCGACATCACGAGCAGAGGACTGCCCTTCTTCTCCACGGTGGGCCTTCCTGACGCAGCGGTAAAGGAGAGCAAGGAGCGCGTCCGCGCCGCACTCAAGAACACGGGCTTCGATTTTCCCCTCCGCCAGGTCGTCGTGAACCTCGCCCCCGCAGACATCAAGAAAGAAGGCTCAGCCTTTGACCTGCCAATCGCCATCGGCATGCTGATCGCCGAGGGCGTGCTGACCCAGGAGATGGTGAACGGCTTTCTCATCGTTGGCGAGCTCTCGCTCGACGGCAGGGTCAAGCCCGTGCGCGGCGCCCTGTCCATGGCCGTGTTCGCAAAAAAAGCCGGCTATCGCGGCATGGTGCTGCCGGCGGACAATGCCCAGGAGGCGGCGGTGGTCGAAGCCGTCCGCGTCTTCGGCATGCAGACCCTGCCGCAGGTCGTTGAGTTTCTGGCCGGCAGGATCGGCGTGGATGCGGCGCGGATCGATCTCGGCAGCGCCTTTGAGGCCTGGTCCGTCTACCAGGAGGACTTCTCGGAGGTAAAGGGACAGGAGCACGCCAAGCGCGCCATCGAGGTCGCCGCGGCGGGCGGCCACAATATCGTGATGATCGGTCCGCCGGGCTCAGGCAAGACCATGCTTGCCCGGCGGTTGCCGTCCATCCTGCCGCGCATGAGCTTTGACGAGGCCATCGAGACGACGAAGATCCACAGCATCATGGGCCTGCTCGGCAGCGGCAAGCCCCTGATCGCCACGCGGCCCTTTCGTTCGCCGCACCACACCGTGTCTGACGCGGGCCTCATCGGCGGCGGCCAGAACCCCAAGCCAGGCGAGGTGAGCCTGTCCCACAACGGCGTATTGTTCCTCGATGAACTTCCGGAATTCAAGCGCAACGTGCTCGAAGGACTGCGCCAGCCCCTGGAGGACAACCGGGTGACCATCTCGCGCGCACTCACCTCCCTCACCTATCCCGCTGGCTTCATGCTCGTTGCCGCCATGAACCCCTGCAAGTGCGGGTTTCACGGCGACCCCTTCCATCAGTGCCTCTGCACGCCCCACCAGGTCCAGACCTATCGCTCCAAGGTCTCGGGCCCGCTTATGGACCGCTTCGACATCCATATCGAGATCCCGGCTGTCAAGTTCAGCGAGGTCTCCTCGGACCGGCCTGCCGAGCCGTCCACGGGCGTGCGCGAGCGCGTGACCAGGGCGCGCGAGATGCAGCAGCGGCGTTTCAACGGCGACGGCATCTACGCCAACGCGCAGATGAAGCCGAAGCATCTGCGCAAGCACTGCCGCATCGACGACGACTGCCAGCGGCTCATGGAAACGGCCATGAACAGACTTGGACTTTCAGCGCGGGCCTACAATCGCATCCTGAAGGTGGCGCGCACCATCGCCGACATCGAAGGCAGCGAAAAGATGTCGTCCGAACACGTGACCGAGGCCATCCAGTACCGCAGCCTGGACCGCAGGGTCAGCTGACATCGCCCAGCCCGCCACTGCCCGCACTGCCCATATGCCCGCCCGCTCGCACGAACGCAAAAATATCTTTTGAAGTACCTGGATAACTGTGTTAAAGTGTGAAAGCTGGTCGTCTGTCGCCGCTATGGTCGGCGCGCATTCCGCGGCGCAGCTCAACGCTCTCCGGGGAGGTATCTTGTCGGCTCCTGCTGCGCAGTTTCCTCCCCACGGGACGAAACAACGGGTGGCTGGAAAGTGGGCATGCGATATGGGCAATCCACGAGGTCCTTATGTATCGTGTTTTGTATCTGGCGGCTATCGGTATTTTTCTCGCAGCGCCGGTTCCTTCTGAAGCCGGGGGAGCCCCTTCAGCATCCCGCCTGTCCCGCTTGCGGGGACATGTCGGGACGGAACAGCGCGACATCCCGCAGCAGCAGGCTTCCGTGCAGGTATCCGGCGTCGCGAATGCGACGGCCGCTGAAATTTCCCCGACGGGAGTCGGGGGCCTGTTGCGGCCGCGGGGTCAGGCCATCCAGCCCGGCGAGATCCTTTCGGTGGACCGGTGCGTCGGGATCGGCTTGGCGAACCATCCATCGATCCGTGCTGGCAGCCATGCTGTCGATGCCGCCGCCAGCAGGGTGGGTCAGGCACGGTCCGGTTACTACCCCCAGATAACCCTCTCCTCGGGATACAGCAAGTACTCCCTCGTTACCGATCCAATGAATACGGACGTTGATCAGTACTCGGCAAGCGCTACGCTCACCCAGAGCGTCTACGAGTTCGGCAAGACCTGGAATCGGGTGACCATTCAGCAGCGGTTTCGTGATGCCGCGCAGGCCGACCTGCGGGACATCACGAACCAGGTGGTCTTCAGCGTCAAGAACGCGTACTATAACGTGCTCCAGGCCAGGCGGTCCGTCGAGGTGCTGGTCGAGTCGGTAAAGAGCTTTGAGCAGCACCTGGAGCAGGCCCGGGCCTTCTTCGAGACAGGGGTGCGTTCAAAGTTCGATGTGACCAAGGCCGAGGTGGACCTGAGCAATGCCCGCCTGATCCTGATCCGCGGTGAGAATCTTCTGCGGGTGCGCCAGGCGGTCCTGAACAATGCCATGGGCGTGGCGGACGCGACGGAGACGGAGTATGATATCGAGGACACGCTCTCCATCGAGAAGCTCACGATTACGCTGGACGACGCAGTCCGCAAGGCCTATGAAAACCGGCCGGACCTCCTCGCAGTGCGGGCGCGCGAAGAAGCCGCCGGCGAATCCGTCACGCTGGCCCGGAAAGGCTTTCTGCCCGCGCTCACGGGAAGCGCAACCTATACCCGCGAGGCTGAGCAACTTCCCGTGGATCAGACCGGCTGGAGCGTGGGACTGACGCTCACCTTTCCCCTCTTCAGCGGTTTCCTGACGAGCTACGAGGTCCGAGAGGCAAAGGAAAATGTGAACATTGCCAGGGCGAACGAGGAAGGCCTTCGTCAGGCGATCCTGCTCGATGTCAAGAGCGTATTCCTGAGCCTCCGGGAGGCGGACGAGCGCGTGGCTGTCGCGGAGCTGACGGTCAGGCAGGCTGAGGAGAATTACGAGATCGCCAGGGGACGATATGAGGCGGGGGTCAGCGACATCATTGAGGAGACGGATTCACTGGTGGGACTCCGGAACGCCAAGCTGGGGCTGATCTCAGCCCTGGCTGATTACAAGATTGCCGACGCTGCGCTCAAGCGGGCGATGGGAGAACAGTAAGAAATGCGAATTGCGGAATGCGGAATGCGGAATGGGCGTCAAGGTCCAGGAAGTGCGGCCATTGCAGTTGTTGCATTGATCGCCGGAGCACTCCTCATCCTTCCCGCCTGCTCCAAGGGCAAGCAGGGGGGGCCGCGCAGCGTGCCCGTCGAGGCGTCGACGGCAGTGAAGAGGGACATCCCCCTCCAGATCAAGGCAATCGGGAATGTGGAGGCTTACAACACGGTCGCGATCAAGTCCCAGGTGACGGGGGAGATCGCCGAGGTCCTGTTCCGGGAGGGCCAGGACGTGCGAAAGGGCGACACGCTGTTCAAGATCGACCCGCGGTCCTTCGCGGCGGCCCTGCGACAGGCCGAGGCTGCGCTCGCACGGGACCGCGCCCAGGCAAAGAACGCGGAGCTCGAAGCGCAGCGCTACGCGGCGCTGGCTGCGAAAGGATTCGTTTCCCGCCAGGAGTACGACCGGTTGCGGACGGGCTTCGAGGCATTGAGCGCCGTGGTGCAGGCGGATGAGGCCGCCGTCGAGAACGCGCAGCTCCAGCTTGAGTATGCGGTGATCCGGGCGCCGATAAGCGGACGCACGGGTACGATCATGGTGCAGAAGGGGAACGTGGTGAAGGCCAATGACACGCCGGCTCTCGTCACGATCAACCAGATCACGCCGATCAATGTTTCCTTCTCGGTCCCCGAACAGGAACTGCCGGAGATAAAGCGGTATCGCGCAGCGGGTGGCCTGCGCGTTGAGGCGATCGTGCCGCAGAGCGCCCTGCGGCCGGGAGAGGGCAGGCTCACATTTATCGACAACCAGGTGAACACCCAGACCGGGACGATCCTCCTGAAAGCGGAGTTCCCGAACCGGGACCGGGCGCTCTGGCCCGGCCAGTTCGTGGATGTTGTGCTGACGCTCGCGACGGAGCGCGGACGGACCGTGGTGCCCTCGGGGGCGGTCCAGACCGGCCAGCAAGGCCAATACGTATACGTCGTGAAGGAGGACCGGAGCGCCGAGCTGCGCGTGGTGACGCCGGGGCGGGCGTACGGGGAGTGGACGGTGATCGAGCAGGGCGTGGAGGCGGGTGAGACGGTCGTGACCGATGGTCAACTCCGGCTGGTGCCCGGAGCGAAGGTGGAGATCAAGAACGCCAAGCCGGAAGCCGAGAAACCGGAAGCAAAGACAGAAACGAAGAAATAACAGTTTACCGCAGTGGACGCAGAGGAAGGTGGAACGGCTGGAACGATCAGGAAACCTTATGTCTTAGTAATATCTGATCCTGATCTATCCGTGCAGATCATAACAAATCCGTCTTGATCAGCGTCAAAGGTGTTGCTGTCCTCCGTGCCTCTGTGGTGAATAATTTGATCTTATGAATATCTCCGAACTCTTCATAAAGCGTCCCGTCATGACCTCGCTGGTCATGCTCTCGATCGTCTTCGCCGGCATCGCCGGCTACCGCCAACTGCCGGTGAGCGACCTGCCGAACGTGGATTATCCCAACATCGTCGTTTCCGCCAGCCTGCCCGGCGCGAGCCCCGAGACCATGGCTTCGGCCGTGGCCACGCCGCTGGAGAAGCAGTTCTCGACCATCGCGGGCATCGATACCATGACCTCGTCGAATGGACAGGGTGTCACGCAGATCAATATCGCATTCAACCTGAGCCGTAACATCGACGCGGCGGCTCAGGACGTGCAGTCCGCCATCGCTGCCGCGCAGCGCCAGCTTCCGCAGGACATGCCGAGCCCGCCGTCATACCGCAAGGTGAACCCGGCGGACTCGCCGATCCTGTACCTCGCCCTGAGCTCTCCGACGCTGCCGCTGTCCCAGGTAGACGATTACGCCCAGACCATGATCGCGCAGCGCATCTCGATGCTCACCGGCGTCGCGCAGGTGGCGGTCTATGGGTCCCAGAAGTATGCGGTGCGGATCCAGCTCGATCCCCGGGCGCTTGCGTCGCGCGGCATCGGCATTGATGAGGTGGCGACGGCGGTTCAGAAGGCGAACGTCAATCTACCGACGGGCACGCTCTATGGAGCGGACAGGGCCTTCACGCTTCAGGCCAGCGGCCAGTTGTTGAACGCCGCCGCCTACCGGCCGGTCATCGTGGCGTACCGCGGCGGCGCCCCCGTGCGGCTCAAGGAGTTGGGGAACGTGATCGACAGCGTGGAGAACGACAAGATCGCGAGCTGGTACAAGGACACGCGGGCGATCGTGCTGGCCATCCAGCGCCAGCCGGGCACGAACACCGTCCAGGTAGTGGACCGAATCCGGACGCTGCTCCCCACCTTCCGGGACCAGATGCCGGCCGCGGTAGACCTGAACGTGCTGTTCGACCGGTCAGCGTCGATCCGCGAGTCTGTCCATGACGTGCAGTTCACCCTCTTCCTGACCATCTGCCTCGTGGTGCTCGTCATCTTCCTGTTCCTGCGTAATGTGTCGGCGACCGTGATCCCGAGCCTCGCGCTTCCCCTGTCCATCATCGGTACCTTCGCGGTCATGTATGCCCTTGATTTCAGCATGGACAACCTGTCGCTCATGGCGCTCACCCTGTCCGTGGGCTTTGTGGTGGACGACGCCATTGTGATGCTCGAGAACATCATGCGCCATGTCGAGATGGGCGAGGGCGTGATGGAGGCGGCCTACAAGGGCGCGAAGGAGATCGGGTTCACCATTCTGTCCATGACGCTGTCGCTCGTTGCGGTCTTCATCCCCGTCTTCTTCATGGGCGGCATCATGGGCAGGCTCCTGCACGAGTTTGCCGTGACGATCGGCATGGCCATTCTAATCTCCGGGTTCGTGTCCCTCACGCTCACGCCGATGCTGGCAAGCCGCTTCGTGCGGCCTCGCGGCCAGGAGCGGCAAAGCCGGTTCTATCAGCGGACCGAGCGATTCTTCAGTGCCATGCGCGACTTCTATGAGCGCACGCTTACGGTGGCGCTGCAACACCGCCCGATCGTGATGCTCATCTCGGGCGTCGTGCTTGGCGTGACCATCGTTCTGTTTTTGATAATGCCGAAGGGGTTCCTGCCGAGCGAGGATACGGGCATGATCTTCAGCTTCACCGAGGCGCAGCAGGGCATCTCCTTCGACGCCATGAAACAGCGCCAGCAGGCCGTGGCGAGCATCGTACTCGAGGATCCAAACGTGGAGGCCTTCATGTCGGCCATCGGAGCCGGCGGGCCGAACTCGGCGGGCAACACGGGCCGGATGTTCATCCGGCTGAAGCCCCGGTCCGAACGGCAGCACGTGGACAAGGTCATCCAGCAGCTGCGGGGAAGCCTGTCCGTCGTCCCGGGAATGCGGGTATTCCCTCAGAATCTGCCGCCGATACGCATCGGCGGACAGCTCACCAAGAGCCCCTACCAGCTGACGCTCCAGAGCCCGGACACGGCCGAATTGTACGATCACGCGCCGCTCCTCGAGGAAAAGCTCCGGGAGCTGGACCTGCTGCAGGACGTGACGAGCGACCTCCAGATCAAGAACCCCCAGGTGAACGTGGAGATCGACCGCGATAAGGCTTCGGCCCTGGGCATCTCGGCGGCGCAGGTCGAGGGCGCGCTCCAGGCGGCCTACAGCGATCTGCAGATCTCGACGATCTATGCGCCGAACAACCAATACCGCGTCATCATGCAGCTCCAGCCTGAGTACCAGAAGGACTCCGCGTCGCTCTCGCTTCTGTACATCCGGTCGGCGAACGGCCTGCTCGTGCCGCTCCGCAGCGTGGCGAAGCTGTCCCAGGATGTGGGCCCTCTGTCGGTGAACCACCTGGGCCAGCTGCCGGCGGTGACGCTTTCGTTCAACACTAAGCCGGGCGTGTCCCTCGGAAAGGCCGTGGACGCCGTGAACCGCATGGCGCGAGACACCCTGCCTGCCACGGTCACTACCAGCTTCCAGGGGACGGCCCAGGCCTTCCAGGAATCCATGCAGGGGCTGGGGTGGCTGCTTCTGGCCGCGACGCTCGTGATCTACATCGTGCTCGGCATCCTGTACGAGAGCTTCATCCATCCCATCACGATCCTGTCGGCCCTGCCCTTCGCGGGCTTTGGCGCGCTCGTGACCCTGATGATCTTCGGCATGGATCTGAACCTCTACGCCTACGTGGGCGTGATCCTGCTGGTGGGCCTGGTGAAGAAGAACGGTATCATGATGATCGACTTCGCCCTGGACGCCCAGCGGACGCAGGACATGGAGCCCGAGAGCGCTATCTTCAAGGCCTGCATCATCCGGTTCCGGCCGATCATGATGACCACCATGGCCGCCCTGTTCGGCACGCTCCCGATCGCGCTCGGCTTCGGTGCGGGTGCGGAGTCGCGCCGGCCCCTCGGCCTCGCGGTGGTGGGAGGACTGCTCTTTTCGCAGACCCTGACCTTGTACGTTACTCCCGTTGTGTATCTCTATATGGACCAATTCCAGCGCTGGATCTCCGGCAAAGGATGGTTCCGGCCGGGCAAGCGGACCGGCGACCGGCCGCGCAACGCGGCGGAGATCCAGGCAGCGCTCAAGCGGGAGACCGGCGCCGGTGTTCGCTGAGCGATAGCGTTGCCAACGAACAAGCTCCCGACTCCAGGCTGTCACGGCCTCAGCTCCACGGCAGGGCGCGAGCGCGTGATGTCGGGCGACATCACATGCACTAAAGCTGGTCCCGCGAAGAGCAGAGAGCAGGAAGCGGGAACAGGGAGTCACGAGCACGACAATTCTTCGCAAGGAGGGCACGGATATGAATATGCGGAGCGAAAGAAGATGGATCAGCCTGTGTTTTGCAATCAGCCTGTTCATTGCGCCAAGCCCGGCAGTTGCGGAAGCATCGTTCGGCGGGATCGTGGTATTCGGGACCAGTCTGTCCGACCCGGGAAATGCCTTTGTTCTCACTGGACTTGCGAACACGCCTCCCTATGATGCGCTGGATCCGCTGCTGGTCCCTGACCGGCCCTATGCCAGAGGCGGCCACCACTTCAGCAACGGGGCCACCTGGATAGAACAGCTGGCCATGCCTCTCGGCCTTGCCGGGAGTGTGCGTCCTGCCTTTCAGGGGGCGAGCCGGCACTCCACAAACTATGCCGTCGGCGGCGCGCGAGCCTATGATGACAGGAAGAATGTGAATCTGAGCGTACAGAGGGAAGCGTTCCTTGAAGATTTCAACGGAAGCGCTCCATCCGATGCCTTATATGCCATCGAGTTCGGCGCCAACGATGTTCGGGACGCGCTGGCAGTTTTCGCCGCTGGCGGCGACGGCAGCTCCATCATCGCTGGTGCGCTCACCAGCGTCGGCAGCAGCATTCAATTTCTGTATGCCGCGGGCGCGCGAAACTTTCTCGTCTGGAACGTGCCGGATGTGGGGCTGGCGCCTGCTCTTCGCATTCTGGACACCCAGGTTCCCGGTGTTGCAGAGCTCGCCACGCTCATAACGAGGTCATACAATCATGGCCTTGACAGTGTTCTTGCAATGCTGGAAGGGCTGCCCGGCATCGAGATAAAGCGAGTAGACGTTTATTCTCTTCTGAACGAAATCGCGGCCGCGCCGTCGGCATACGGAATGATATCTGCCGACAGGGCATGCATTACGCCCAACCTCGCGCCCTATGCCTGTACGAGGCCCGGCGAGTTCGTTTTCTGGGACGGCCTCCATCCGACAACGGCTGCCCATGGCATTATAGCGGACCTGGCAGCGTCGGCGCTGGCGCAGGAGCGCTGATAATGGCCTGGGAAAGAGCTTTGCCGGTTCATGGAAACGGCCATGAGCCATCGGCGGCTGACGGACCGGGCCAACGACCCATCATGAAGGTTGCGCACACCATCGCCGATATCGGGGCGCCGTGAGAAGAGGCCCTGCGAGCACGTGACTGAAGCCATCCAGTACCGCAGCTTGGACCGCAGGGTGCGCTGACAGACAGGGGATAGGACTTGAAAAAAAGCCCGCGTTCTTCTATACTTTGCACATGGGTACAATGAAGCTCAGCACAAAGGAGCAGGGCGCACTAGGTCGCCTGAAGAGCGAGTTGACTCAACGGTTCGCCCTCATTGACTTTCGCGTTTATGGTTCAAAAGCGCGAGGCGAGGCGACGTCAGAGTCCGATATCGACGTCATGATTGAAATCGAGGAATATAATCATGCTGCGGAATCGGAAATAGACGAACTCGTATTCAAAAGCAATCTTGAACATGATTGTTTCATCTCTACAGTCATCTTCGGGCGGCGAGAGCTGGAGGAGGGGCCTCTGAGCGAATCTCCTCTGTACAAAGCGATCGAACGCGAGGGGGTCAGAGTTTGACCTCTGAGGCCAAGAAACGTGAACTTTCCGCCTACCGGCTCAGGCAGGCCGAAGAAAGCCTCGAGGACGCGGCATTTCTCCTGTCCGGTAAAAAGAGCCCCCGTTCTGTCATTAACCGGGCGTATTACTCGAAGTTCTATGCCTTACTGGCTCTTCTTGTTCATGAACCCTATTCTTCCTCCAAGCACAGCGGCGTACTTTCCTACTTCAATCGACACTTCATAAAAGACGGCCTTCTTCCCGAAACGCCTCGGTCGCTCAATAAACAAGGCATACGAACTGCGTCAACGAGGAGACTACCGCAAGTATGCCGAGCTGACCCATGAACAGGTGGAGCCGTTCATCGAAGAGGCGAAGGTTATCATAAAGGCGACCCAGGATTATCTGAAGCATGCCGTATGACCGGCAGGTGAAGTTACCCCCTGCGCCACTCATTTCATTCTGAAGCATCCCCAATTTTTTGCTACAATAACCTGTATGATACCGGCGACCGCCTACCCATCTGCAACCCTCTCCCGGAATTCAGCCGGCCGAAAGGAGCATGCATAAATATGATGTTCATCAGCGCGCTGGTCCTTGCAGTCCTGCTCACGGCCGGATTCGTCCTTACCTACAACCGCTTTGTCAAAAGCGGCAATCTCAAAGCAGAGGCCTGGAGCGGCATCGACGTGCAGCTCAAGCGGCGGTACGATCTCATTCCGAACCTTGTGGCAACGGTCAAAGGATACATGCAGTATGAACAGGACCTGCTGACGCGCGTGACGGAACTGCGATCGCTCTCGATGCGCGCGGAAGACATCGGGGAAAAAGGCAGATGGGAAGCCGGGCTTGCCGTTGCGATACGGCGCCTTTTTGCCGTGGCCGAGGCCTATCCGGACCTCAAGTCGAATGGGAACTTCCTGGAGCTCCAGCGGAGCCTCGTGGAGATCGAGGATCACATCCAGCTTGCCCGCAGGTACTACAACGGCACGGTCAGGGACTATAACATTCTGGTCGAATCCTTCCCGAGCAATCTCGTTGCCCTGCTGATCAACAGGAGCAAGGCTGCTTATTTCCAGGTCGACGACTCGACAGAGCGCGCGGCGCCGACGGTGACGGTATGAAGAACAGAACAACGTTATTCATAACGCTCCTGGCTTCTCTCCTCATCACCTTCTTTTTGCTCGCTCCGCTTTCCCACGCGCAGGCTTCAGGCGGAGAGCGCATTCTAAGCTTTGACAGCCGCGTGGTCGTTCATGCGGACGGGGGCATGGTCGTCGAAGAGACCATCCGGGTGCGCAGCGAGGGGCACGAGATCAAGCGCGGCATCTACCGCGATTTCCCGACAGCCTATCAGGGCCGGCAGGGGCTGAAGCATGTGACGCAGTTTCAGGTAAAGGAAGTGCTGCGCGACGGCCGGCCTGAGAGCTTCCACATGAAGTCAATGGAGAACGGCGAGCGGCTGTACATCGGCAGGAAGGACTTCTATCTTCGCACCGGCGAGTATACGTACCGGATCACCTACATCACGGACCGCCAGATCGGCTTCTTTGACGACCACGATGAGCTGTACTGGAACGTGACAGGCAATGGCTGGATCTTTCCCCTTGACCGCGCGACAGCGACGGTGGAGCTTCCCTCTGGTGCAGGACAGCAGATCATTGCCATGGACGGCTACACCGGTTACGAGGGCGAGCACCAGAAGCTGTTCACCGTGGAGAAGGGCGCTGACGGCACAGCCCGCTTCGAGACCACGGCCATGCTCAAAAGCAATCAGGGGCTCACCATCGTCCTGTCATGGCCCAAGGGATTTGTGCAGCCTCCCACACAAGCCATGGAGGCGAGATATTTCCTGCGCGACGCTGCCCACGTGATCCCCGGCGTTGCAGGCCTGCTGATCCTCTTGCTTTACTATCTCCATACCTGGAGCCGCGTGGGCAGAGACCCGGAAAAGGGGGTCATCTTTCCCCGATACTTCCCGCCTGACGGCCTGACACCGGCCTCGGTCCGGTATATCATGGAGATGGGATACGACCACAAGGTCCTCACCTCGGCCGTCATCAATCTCGCAGTCAAGGGATACGTCAAGATAGAACAGAAGGATGACACCTATGTTCTGCACAAGCTGAAGGAGCCTGATGCGGGCCTGTCACGCGGCGAGTCGCGGCTCCTGACAGACCTGCTCGGAAGCAGTAAGCAGCTCGAGCTAAAGCAGAAACATCACAGCACCATCAGCACGGCCATCACTCAGCTCAAGAGCTTCCTGAAAACAGAGTATAAAAAGCAATACTTCCTTACGAACAGCACGCGGATCATTCCTGGCATCATCATCTCCCTCATCGCCGTCGGCGCGAGCATCGCGAGCCTTCGCGCTAATCCCGGCGTCATCGCGCTCATCATCCACAGCCTCGTCTGGCCGCCGGTCTTCGTGCTGTTCTCGCGTTTCTATATTCCGAAGTGGAAGACCTTTTTGCAGACCCGGAAGGCCTCGCACCTCTGCGTAGTGCTGATCATGAGCCCCCACTACCTGATGCTCACCGGCGCTGTTATCGTGATCCTCTTTCTGCTGTTCAAAACAGCCCAGGCAACGTTCACGGTCGTATATGTGCTGATGATCCTGGTGAACGTACTGTTCTATTATCTGATGAAAGCGCCCACGCCCCTGGGCCGCAAGGCAATGGACCGCATCGAAGGCTTTCGCATGTATCTTCGCACAGCAGAGAAGGACCGGCTGAACCTTTTGAACCCTCCGGAACGGACGCCGGAGCTCTTCGAGCGCTTTCTTCCCTATGCGTTGGCGCTGAACGTAGAGAACCAGTGGGCTGAGCAGTTCGCAGACGTGTTCGCGCGGGCAGGCAGTGCAGCGGGTACAACGGTCTATCGCTCCACGTGGTATTCCGGCCGGGACCTTGACTTCTCCCGGGGCGGCGGTTTTGCTTCTGCTTTTGCGGGCTCTTTGTCGAGCGCCATCTCCTCGTCCTCTACGGCGCCGGGTTCGAGCTCCGGGTTCAGCGGCGGCGGTGGCGGGGGCGGTTCCTCGGGCGGCGGCGGTGGTGGTGGAGGTGGGGGAGGGTGGTAGTATGTTTTTTCTGCAGCCCTGTGCTGGTGCATGGTCCGGCGCGGGATTCCCTCCTGATTGTTCAAGCGGCACTATGCATCGTGTTTGTATGTTGCCGGCTGGACCTTTGCCCCTACCCATAAGCAGCGACTTTTCCATTCCGCATGTGGAGCTTTCTGACCTGCAATCGACCCGAATATATTCTCTCAATAAGATAAACACCCTCGACTCAGCTTTCCCATCACGCAGAAAGAACATCTCACCCTAAAAAGAGCCGTTAGCCACAGAGCACACAGAGATCACAGAGGAGAATCAAAGCTTCTGGTTTAGAACCGAATTCGCCGTCATGGTGAATCATGTTTCCATTCCAAGTCTTTGCTTTTCTTTGCGGTCTTTCTCCGTCTCCGTCCCGCATCCAATAAATATTCGTCACGGAGCGGGGGCGGCTTTGCGCGATCAACTGCCGTTTTTAGGCTCACCAGTATCAGCATAGCCACACCATGGCGGGTCATCTGCCGGATCCAGCAGGCTGAGCGAAAACCCGCACCCAAGAGCGTTTTCACTCATCGGCAAGCAGGTTCGAAATAGCTAAACTATCAGAATATATTGCTTTAGGGCATGGCTCAAATCTTGCATTTTTAACAAACCGGATTCCTGTAAACAGACGCAGCATCTTCATCCATAACTGCCCACGACGGCAGAGACAATTGTAATTATCAATAATTATAATTGTCCAGAATGAGAGGGTCACGAAGCCTTCTTGACGGGTGCTTACACTGCACCTGACAGGACGGCTTTTTTTATTTTGTACATGGGGACGTGTTTATCCAGGAGAGGGCTTACAAGGCAAAATGAGATATCCACACGAAAGAAAGGAGGAGAGGGCGGTCGGATTTTTTGGCTTTCTGTCGTAAAAAGTCTGCATCTATTTTAAAAGGAGAAGAACATGAGGAAGGCTCTAGCGGTTTTATGTATCCTGGTTTTGACCCTGGCAGTCGGTTCAACCGTGAGTTTGGCCGCCAAACCTGTCACCGCATACACGCTGACGGTCGCATCGCAGAACCCGGCCAGCGGCGTGGCCATTACTGTCAGCCCGCTCGACAGAAATGGCGCAGGCAACGGAACGACGCAGTTCACGCGGTCCTATGCCGCGAACACGGTTGTGACGCTGACCGCGCCGGCAACATCCACCGGCGGCAGTTTCGTAAAGTGGCTGAAGGGAACAGCGGACCATGCAACGACCGCCGGTACCACGGTCACCATGAGCGCCAATACAACTATGACAGCCGTATACGGTGCCGCAGGGCACGCCGGCATTACCGGGACCTTCACAACACCTGCCCAGGTAACAGCCAAGTGCCTGGAATGCCATGCCATCCAGGGCGCCGATGCGGTCAATTCACTGCATGGCATGATGCCCACGCTTTCTCCCAGCGTGATCAATGCCACGGGCCTCAGCCAGAAACTGAAGGAGATCAATACCTTCTGCAGCTACCCGAATCCCGACATGGCGGCTGCGGCCTGCCTTACCTGCCATCCTACATTGGGCAAGTTTCAGAATCTGACAGCAGCAGATATTGACTGCCTGCAGTGCCACAACGACTCCTATAAACGGCAGTTTACTCCGGAGCCCGATCCGGCAAAATGGACCAAGGTCGTTGACTGGCAGGGAGTGTCAAAGACCTATGTGCCGGCATACAAGAATGCCGGCGGCTATTTCCAGATCGAGTTTAACTGGGCAGCCATGCCGGGCGTAACAGCCCTTGATCTGATGCGGAATGTAAAGAAGCCCACCACAACCACCTGCCTGAGCTGCCATGCGAAAGCAGGCGGCGGCGACTGGACGAAGCGGGGCGACATGGGACTTAACAGCGCCAATCCAACAGCTTCGCAGGATATCCATCTGGCCGCAACGACCAGCGGCGGCGCAGGCCTGAGCTGTTCGAGCTGCCATGTGCCCAGCAAGCATAAGATCCCCGGCCGCGGCATTGATCTTCGCCCGACCGAAACAGGCGTTGCCGTGAAAACATGCGAGGAATGCCATCCCAGCATGGCGACGGGCGGCGGACACGCTGCTCTCGGCATACGTGTTGAACCTGACCGGCATCTCAAGCGTGTAGCCTGCCAGTCCTGCCACATTCCGGCTTTCGGCAAGGGCGGCGCAACAGAAATGTGGAGAAACTGGAAGATCCCCACCTGGAACGCAGCGCTGTGCAACGGCCAGGGAGCCTGGGCAGGCGAGGAGCACAAGGTCGCCAATGTTGCTCCTGACCATGTGTTCTTCAACGGCACCAGTTATGTGTATGCACTGGGCCAGACCCTGAACCGCATTGATCCGCTCAGCGGCGCTACCCTTATGGCGGATGCGGTCGGCGGCATTAATGATGCAGTTGGTGTAAGCAAGCTCGTCCCGATCAAGCGTCATCAATCCAACATGGCTGTTATGAGCTCCGGTACGAACATCGGGAAAGTGGTACCCTTTGATGTTACCTGGCAGTTCATGACCGGCTTCTCAGACCAGGCAGCGGAACGCGGGAAGGCCTACGCCGGCTATACCGGCACCCATGAATGGAAGTGGGTTGAGGCCGAGATGGCCATCAACCATGGCGTGAGCCCGAGAGCGGAAGTTGCCGCCTGCACGAACTGCCACCATGCACGGAGCAATTTCCTGATCACGACCATGAGCAAGCTGGACAAGCTCGGTTATGCCCTGAAGGACGCGGACAAGAACGGCGTGGTGAACGCCGCGGACAAGGCGATCATCTGCAGCCAGTGCCATTCCGAAAAGGCCTTTAAGCAGGACTGGGAGCAGATGCATGCTCATACGGCAAAGGGTTCCGGCATCGGCTGCAGCTTCTGCCATGATATCAAGCGGCCCGAGCGGAATCTCTGCGAACCGTGCAAGCCCGACGGAACGGTGAACACGGCCTGCATCAACGAGTTCGTGGACACCAATTACTACAATCACTGCCAGTAAAAGCAGCTGATCAATTCGTAGCATATCAAGGGGCTGTCCCTGCAAGGGGCAGCCCTTTTTTTGGCCGGAAAGCCGGGTCTCGCTTCCCCCCGTATTCTCTCAGCTTGACAAAGCATTATTATATATTTACAATGTAAATATGGCTCATTTGACCTTCGATTGGGACAAAGAAAAGAGCGCAGCAAATCAAAAGAAGCACGGGACATCCTTCGACGAGGCGCAGACGGTATTCCTTGACGAGAATGCCTGCATGATACACGATCCTGATCATTCCGACGACGAGGACCGTTTCATCCTTATTGGATTGAGCGTTAAACTTCGAGTATTGGTTGTTTGTCACTGCTATCGGAAAAGCAATGAAGTCGTAAGGATCATTTCCGCTCGAAAAGCAACTCGCGCAGAACAAAAACAGTATTGGGAAAGGTGATTACCATGAGAAAAGAATACGATTTTACGAAGGCACAAAAGAACCCCTATGCGCGGAAGCTCAAGCGTCAGGTCACGCTCAGAATGGATGAGGGCACGATCAGCTACTTCAAGGATCTCGCACAGGAGATCGGCGTCCCTTATCAAACCCTGATCAATCTCTACTTGAGAGATTGTGCCACCTCGCATAAAAAATTAGCCCTTCACTGGAAAACGGCATGACAGTCTAACTATTCGGGTGGTGCGGTTGAACGGCTGAGCCCCGGGATCGGGCACTCAATTGATTGAGAGAGCCTCGGTTTTTCACAGCCTCTCAGCATTCCCATACGAAAATTTAGGCGCGTGACCGAGTCCGAGGGTTAAACATTTCGGACTGTCTGAGTCCGCCCTGTCCCGACGAAGTCGGGGAGGACGAGTTTCCGAAATGTACCGAGGACGACCAAGCGCGTACTTAAGGTTTTTTCAGTTGGGCGCCCTTCTTTCGGTTACCTTTCTTGGGCGCGCAAGAAAGGTAACAAAGAGAGAACAGAAGTATATTTGGCAGAAATCAACACATAGACAATTTAACGACCCACATAAAAGCCAGAAGACCCTATTTTAGAAACGCCGGGCATTCGGAGGAGACCATGCACAGATCACTGATCATCGCCACGTTTTTTGTTGTCTCTTGTTTTCAGGTAACTGCACTTCACGCAACTCAAGCCCAATCTTCCCAGCCAACTGAGGTGAACATCAAGAACTTCCCTGAGACGCAGCAGATCAAAGGCGATGTGCAGGTAAGCAATTTCCCCGCGACGCAGCAGGTCAAGGGTTCTATCTCGCTTGAAGGTACGACGAAATTCATCGCCAAAGACAGCGTGGTGGTGCCTCCTGCACAACGAGCCGCAGTGACCGAAATGGTCGAAGCGGGAATTATCGAAATGGACGGTTACACTTCTCTGGTGATCAGCCTGCAAGGCGAAATGAGAAGCAATGTTTTCTCTTCAGGCACCATCGGAGTTCTTCTTGTTCCGTACGAAAGATCGATCCTGCGCATTCTCCGCGACGCACAACGCGCTATATATCCTATCGAGTCCACGGCAAGCACGAAGAGCGGAGATTCGATCTATTTTGAATCTGTACAGGCCCATCAGCGCATCGCCTTCTCGCGCTATAAAATGTACTTGTACAATACAACGAACAAACAGGCGGAAGTGAACGTGTACCTTTATTTGGCGCGATAAAAAGCATTTGGAGACAACGGCGCCGGCACCCGAGAGCCGGTGCTTTGAAGGCAATGGCAGTTCGAGAGGAGTGAGGAATGGGACTGGTACGCAAACGGGACATGAAGAAAAAGGCGCACCCCGGGCAGGTGCAGGAGGAGCCGCCGGCGCGGGTGAGCAGGACGCAGAAGAAGAAAGAAGCGCTGTCCCTGCAGGACCTGGGTATACGCCTGGTGAAGCTGTCGAACAAGCAGCTCAATAAGATCGGTCTGCCCGAAAACGTCCTGGCCGCCGTGAAAGCGGCACAGGCCATAACAAAGCACACGCCGCTTGACCGGCAGCTGCAGTATATCGGCGCGTTGATGCGGAAATGCGATCCCGCACCGGTGCAGGAATTCCTCGATGCCCTGGAGCAGGGGAAGCGCCGGCAGAATACGAAGTCTAAAAGAAACGAGGACAGTTGAATTTATTTCGGATCGATCTGAGCATACCCGTTGAACAGGACGGGAAGGATGAATATCTAAAAGCAGCATCACAACAACTCAACGTTTGTGAGACGGCCCTGCACATCGAAAAAATACTGAGCAAGTCGCTTGATATCGGCAATAGAGAGCAGTTCTTCTACAACATATCGCTCGTGGTCCATGCGTCCGACAGCTTTGACAACAAAGACAACCTTCCTGTATACACCGAGAAGATATTAAAAGAACAGGGATCAACCACCAGCACGGAGAGGCCTGTTGTCATCGGTTTTGGTCCTGCCGGCATGTTCGCGGCTCTTGAGCTGATCGCCTATGGCCTGAAGCCGATCATATTCGAACGGGGTAAAAAGCTGGAAGAGCGCTCTGTTGACGTACAAAGATTCATGAAGGAACAGGTGCTCGACCCGGAATCAAATATCCAGTTCGGTGAAGGCGGCGCAGGTTCCTATTCCGACGGGAAGTTGTTCTCCCGGAAGATCAATACGGACTATATCAACAAGGTGCTGGATACGTTCATTACGTTCGGCGCGCCTGAGGAAATCGGGCATGACAGCAAGCCCCATCTGGGAACAGACGTGTTGTGCGGGATCGTGCGCAATATACGGAATTATATCCTCGAGCAGGGCGGAGATATTCACTACAGTTCAAAAATGACCGACATGCTTCTGTCGGACAATTCAGTCGTCGGCGTTGTCATAAACGGAAAAATGGAATATCCATGTTCAAGCATCTATCTTGCCGTGGGTCATTCCGCGCGCGATACCTTTGAGATGCTCCGGAAAAAAGGCATCGCTCTAGAACAGAAGCCGATTTCCGTGGGCGTGCGAGTGGAGCATCCCGTGGAGATCATCAATCTCATGCGCTATGGCGATAAATATAAGGACTTCTCAAGCATCGGGGCCGCAACCTATTCTCTTAATCACAGTGATCGAAAAACAGGAAGAGGAGTGCATACCTTCTGCATGTGTCCGGGCGGCGAGGTGATAAACGCTTCATCGGAACAGGGCATGATCGTCGTGAACGGCATGAGCTACTCCCGCAGGTCATCGGCTTTTTCCAATGCAGCCATAGTGGTAACCTGCAAAACCGCCGATTATGGATCAGCCGATCCCCTGGCCGGGCTCGAGTTCCAGAAAGATATCGAGCGCAAGGCCTTTCATGCAGGAGGAGGGAACTGGGCGGTCCCTGCTCAGAATCTGTTGGATTTCTTGAGCGGGAAGGCCTCGGGCAGGTTAAATGAAAATTCCTGCGCCACGGGAACCGCAGCCGCGGATATGAAAGAGATATTCCCCGCCTTTATAAGCGATGCGCTCGTCACCGCCTTCAGGACCTG
Source organism: Nitrospirae bacterium GWC2_57_13 (assembly GCA_001805055.1). Classification (GTDB taxonomy): domain Bacteria; phylum Nitrospirota; class UBA9217; order UBA9217; family UBA9217; genus GWC2-57-13. Next base: position 5,573 of record MHDZ01000027.1, on the reverse strand, counting down.
GAAAGAAGCGTATCCAACCTTTGTTTCCTCCCAGGCCATATTGATAGGCGCGGAAACAAGAACGTCAGCGCCTCTTCGGATCACACGCAGCAAAGAATTCGAATCGGTCAACGTCAGGAACCTGTACCCCATAGGCGAAGGCTCCGGCTATACCGGCGGGATAACGAGTTCGGCTGCTGATGCGATAAAGGCGGTCGAGGCTGCTCTGTCATCCCGCTAGCATGGCCGATAAATGGGTATTAAGATAGCAATAATGCAAGTAGATTTCGATACACAGGAATGCTCATTTCTGATACACTCATACATAGCGCGGATGTAAAAAATGGCTTGGTATGTCGTGTGAAACAGCGGGTGCGCCGTTGGGAATGCATATATATGTAGATGCGGGATGCTAACTGCATGTTACCTGGTTAGTCATAATCGGAGATGGTGATGCAGAGCAGGTTTATATTGTTTTGGCTTGTGGCCTTCATGACGTTACCGGTGGTATTTGCCACTGAGCAACCGAAACAAATGGAATCGTCGGTGGAATATGATACTGAAATGACCGATCAATTCTTTGAAGTGGATACATGGAGTTCACCCTGGTGGATTATCGAGCAGGATGACGGTTCATTTGAAGATACAACCGGCCAAATCACAAGACGAGAGGACATCCCAAGGCTGCGGCACACTGCCGAGTGCCGAACAGAGCATCAAATACCACACATGATCAAATTTTCCGAAGCTCGGCAGATCGACAAGGACACTATTGAAATCCGAATCCATGACGAATCAGCGTCCACGTTTGACGATCTAACCGTCATCGTCAGAAACGGCCGCTATAGCAGTCACTACAAGACGGTATATCCCGTTGCCGCAGCAAATACGGGCCTCGTTTGGACTACCACGAAACAACGATTGGTTTTAAATAAGAAACAGTACGCGAAAAAGGAAGTTATCAGGGGACGTATCGACTTCGAATGTGTTGAAGAAATGAAAGATGCACGGAACGGGAAAAAAAATATCCGTACCATTCGCATTGAAGGTCGCTTCAAACCGACCTTACAGTAAATACTGGCTAACCAGTTGATAGGTCGGGTAGAGCGAAGAAAACCCCCCCGTCGAGGATTCTAACGCTGATGGTCGAGTTCGCCGCGAAAAGCACGCGTCTCGCCCCCGGGATTATATTGTCACATCGAAAGGGCTTCTTCTCGAAAATACAATGACGGCTAATTCGGACGAAAAAATTAACAGAACGTTCAGACTCTATGACGAAACCATCTGGATTATCGGATTCGGCTTGTTTTTCTTAACATATCAAGCGCTCTGGTCGAATAAATCATTTGAACAAAAAATTTACGATGTACTTGGCATTTTGCTTCTATGGGGCATCGTTCTTCTCAAGACTCACAGAATTCACATTAGTGACATGCGGACTGTGATATTCCAGGGATTACTTCGAAGAATCGTATTGAATCCGAGAGACATTCTCGAATATCAAGAATGGGTTCGAGGTGGAAGACTTGTACATCATGGCGGCAGTATCTTTCTCTGGCCATATATCGAAAAACAGGGAGAACTGAAGAGCATACTGAAGGCCGCAAATCCGCAGATTAAATTTAGAGACATTTCAGAAGAAGGGACAAAAACAAATGTACGTGTGTTGATTATAGTAATAGCTATGTTCGCGTATTTTGGATGGCTAATTTGGAGTTTATTCCATGGCATTATGAATTCTTTTAAATAAAGAACAGGCGTGTTTGCCGGGAAGCGATCTGATAGATCGCATACGACTATAACAATTCCGTCAAGAGAAATGCTGAGAACCGCGTTCCTCACGTCGGCGGTTAGGCATCAAAATAATAATTCCAGTTCCCGAATCAAAACAATTGAACGATGGATTGACTAGAGACAGCCTCGCTGGATACCTTTTAAGTTTATCGCCAAGGATGTCGATTGCTGAATATTTACGTAGATGCTGACGCATGCCCTGTGAAGCAAGAGGTCTACCGGGTTGCAGCCAGGTATCATATGGGTGTCACTTTGGTGGCCAACTCCTGGATGCGCGTACCCACAGAGGATGGAATCGTACTTCACGTTGTCGGCAATGGACTCGATGAGGCCGACGACTGGATTGTTGCCACTGTCACGCCCCACGACATCGTGGTCACGGCTGATATTCTTCTGGCGAGCCGATGCATCAAGGCTGGTGCGCACGCAATCAGCCCAACGGGGAAGGACTTCACCGAGGAAAACATCGGAGATGCTGTCGCAACCCGGAACCTGCTTGCAGCGCTGCGTGGGAACGGCGAGATCACTGGGGGTCCGGCACCCTTCTCCAAACGCGACAGGTCAATCTTTTTGCAGAAACTGGACCAGGTGATTCAGATGGTTCGGCGCGAACATCCCAGCAAAATCGGCTAGCGGTGAGCCCTGGAATCCCTATGCTCACGTCTTGTATCTTGCCGGGCGGGGATATATATTATAAAAAACAAGAAGCGACCCTGATGGCTGAGCTGCCGCGATTAGGTCCGTACCTATGAACGTAAAAACGCCGCGAACATTATTCCTTATCGTAGTATGTCTTGCACTCGTTTCTTGCACCAAAGAATCGCGTGAGGATTCTGTTGCTAACAGCGCTGAGGTCAAGGCATTTTTGACCCACTTTTTCATTACTGGCACCAAGTTGATAAAAAATGAAACGGAAGATTTCTCATTACAAACCCAATATGCTGAAATTCTTACGGGCGCAGATACTACATGCTCTTCTGAGAGTCTCTGCAATAAGACAAAGGATTATTTTCTGGAGTTCACTCCAAATTTCTTATTTGGAACAATAAATGGCCGCACAATAGTGTCGGAAGCAGATCCAGATGCTTTCGTCGACCTCTGTGACATACGAGGAACAAAAGTGTATCGGGTTCTTGGAACCGGCACAGAAGGTTCAATCTATGGCACTTTTTGGCTCTCTGATTATGCATTCGTAGTCTATGGCATGGAATCCAATGAGGGGTTTGCAGATGTGTTTGACATAAAAGCAAAGACAAAAACAAGTTACTCAATCGATAAGGAAAAAAGAAAGCCCCATGCTGATCTGGATGCATTCTTAATTGACAAGTACGGGCACGCGGATAGTTTCTGATCGCAGCGTTACCACCCTGACAAGCCGTTCCACGCCGACCGCTTCGAGGCCTGTGAATCCCTCGGGTCGCGTCTTGTATCTTGCTGGTCGAGGGCATATATCAAAATACAAGATGTGACCCTGCTGGCCTCTGCTGGCCTGATCCCAAGGGCGTAAATTTGAAGAATGATTTTGTGATTGTCCTTGATGGCGGAAGCTGTTTCTTCCAGTTGAAATACGATCCGACCATGGACAAATTCTATGACGCATTTATTAATGGCGAGGCATAATGGCAAATAACACACCACGAGAGGTCAGACAAACAACGCCCGCTTTTTTACACATGCTTATGCGTAATAAAAGAGAACATATCGTGTCGGCGGTTGTTCTGTCAATAGGGTGCCTCACCCTCACCGTAGTATTCTCCGGCGCACCATTGAGAGTCCACATTGTTGATGCCCTGTCATTGATAATTGCATTCACCATTCCGGCCGTGTACATAACAAAAAAAGAGGACATTAAAAATAAGCGCGTTCACGTCATATCTTATTGGCTGTTTGGGACAGTTGCCTGGTATTTCCTGTCAGCGTTCGTCATCGTAAAGGCAGATTTGAGTCTATTGCGTCTGGTGTCGATACTTCCAGCATCATTCATGGGCTTGATCGTTTTTATAGCCTTTCATCTGGTACTTATGAAGTTCTTGGCATATGGAAAAAACGCATAGTCAGTCGGTGAGCCCGCCACGCGGGCCGGCTCATCATAAACAGCGCGCCGAGATCGCAGAGTGAACGGACTCGAGAAAAAAATTATGACCATGCTGCTTGATGGCGACGATCCCACTCTCGCCGTCCTTCGCAGTCAGGCAGGAGCCGCTAGTGTGGCGTCCCGTGAATTCTCCGGTGCCGGCTTCTTCACCACCTTTAAGGTTCCCGAGACCTCGCCACGCTTGCAAGGCGTACCTCGCCTGGTGATCGGAGATGTCCATGCCACGCTCGATGGCTTAGAGCACGATGCCGGCTTCCTGCTCTTCGTGGCCGATGGGGCGATCGAGATGCTCGAATGTTTCATCGTTGATCCTGCTTTCCCTCCTGATCCACGACTCCTGCGAGCCTATTACGTTCGCCCAATCAAGCCAGGCGGCGGCGAAGTTCATGAGACCCCGGTTCGGGATCTTACCTGGGCGCTCGGACGGAAGAACCTATAGAACCTGCCGCGCATAAAGCGGTAGGTGAACATCAAGAACCTTTACCCCATAGGCGAAGGCTCCGGCTATACCGGCGGGATAACGAGTTCCGCTGCCGACGCTATACTGGCGGTGGAGGCTGTTCTGTCATCTCGCAAAAGGGCCGACAAACGAGTATTACAACAGCAGTAATGCAGGAAGATTTCGATACTCGTGAATGCCCATTTCTGATACACTATGCATAGTATTCTTGTAAAACATGGGTTGGCATTTCGTGTGAAACAGCGGGTACATCTCTGAGGATGATATATATGTAGATGCAGTGTGACTACCTTCGAGAGGTAAAAAGCATCTACCTGTATATATACGATCGGCATCTATAGGTAGATGGAACCACCTGTAGATGCTTGTATATATATGTAGATAAAAGTTTCCGTCGCATCAATAACTTGTTAGGGCAGAGATAATGGACATTGCATACTTGAAAAAGTACTTATTCAAGCTTTCTCTCATGGAGTTGATTGTATTTGTACTTGCTGCTCTGACCTGGCTTTTTAGTAACACTCCTTTCTATCTCTGTCTTTTTATAATTGGATTTATCTTCATCGGACTTGGGACATTATTTTTATTCAGTGCCAAGAATGCAATCCGCGATGATTTTCAAAGACGTAAATTAGACATCTTTTCAGTAGGTACTACTATGACGGATGACGAGTCTAAACAAAGGACTTCGAGTGACATTGCTATTAGTTACTTTCAGGGATCTTTGTTCCTGTGGTCTGGGTTAATTGCAGCAGGATTAAGTTTAGCTTTGGATTATTTTCGGCATGCATAGCTAATATCGTCTTGCAGAGACAGTAACAAAAGCAATTAAAAGAAACCCTAACCTGTCGGTCGAGACCGACGCGCAAAAGGCGCGCGTCGCACCTCAGCGTTTGAATAACCATTAATGAAAATCTCCCGTCGTCAATTTCTGAAGTGTGCCCGCTCAGTGGGATGGCTGGGCCTTATGGCAAGCTACCCGATCTTCATGGAACGCTACGCCGTTCTGACGAATACCTATAAGGTTTCTGTACCCAATCTTCCAAGCGCCTTCTCGGGGTTCAGTCTCGTCCACTTGTCGGACCTGCAGAGTAGGTACCCCTGATTTATATTGACACTCCCGCCCCCTACAGTGTACAAAGAAGACTGTTTTTGAACTGCACCCCTCCGACTGGACAGTTGTGTTAGACTAACAGACAGGATCCCACGCCCTGGGAAAGGGCAGAAAGGGTCTTGTCATGAGAA
>MHDZ01000026.1 GCA_001805055.1 Nitrospirae bacterium GWC2_57_13 | reverse complement strand
TGTGGCTGATCGTCCTCTCAGACCAGCTACCCATCATAGCCTTGGTAGGCCATTACCCTACCAACTAGCTAATGGGCCGCGGGCCCATCCTCAAGCGATAGCTTATAAATAGAGGCCATCTTTTACCTCAGGAACTCTGGTTCCCGTGGTCATACTCGGTATTAGCTCCGCTTTCGCGGAGTTATCCCGATCTCAAGGGCAGGTTACCCACGTGTTACTCACCCGTGCGCCACTTTACAATCCGTATTGCTACGGACTTCTCGTTCGACTTGCATGTGTTAGGCACGCCGCCAGCGTTCGTTCTGAGCCAGGATCAAACTCTCCGTATATTTCAGAAAATATTGATCCTTGTTACAAAAACAAGGTTTCGTTATTGACAGGTATTGCTCAAAACCCGCCTATTTCAAAACGACCTTTATAAAAAGCCGCCAATGAAATATGCACCTATTTAGTTTTCAAAGACCGTGTGTTAGCAGAATAAAGAGTATAAACAAACTTCTCGTTGTTGTCAAGCCTTTTCTGCCTTCGATTCTCTTCGGAAATCCTCGGAAGGTCTCCCTCAAGCAGGCGCGCAATCTAACACAAGGGTATTGGAGAGTCAAGCTTTTTTTCGTGGCCATGCAACTTTTTTCGCAGATCCTTTGGCCCAGGAAAATACCGGCTAGGAGCCCTGCTTTTTCGGCCGTATTTTGAGGAACCGCTTCTTTCCGACGCGCAGTATATGCTCCCCCGAAGACGACAACTCTGCGTCAACGTCCTTCACCGGCCTCTGGTCGACCTCAACCGCGCCCTGCTGGATCAGCCTGCGCGCTTCGGAATTGCTCTTTGCCGCGCCGGCAAGGGCGATGATCTTCGCCAGCCTCATCTTCTCGCCTTCCCAGGCCACCTCTACGACCGGGATGTCGCCGGGCATGTCCTTTTTGCTGAATACCTTCTCAAACTCCGTGCGAGCTTTTGCGCCCTCTCCGGCGCCGCAGAACCGATCCACCACTTCTGAAGCCAGCCGCTTCTTCGCTTCCATAGGATGAAGCACGCCGGCAGCAAGGTCCTTCCTGATCTGCTCCAGCTCGGCCATTGATACAGCGCTCACGAGCTCATAATACCGGAGCATAAGCGTATCGCTGGCCGACATGACCTTGCCGAAGACCTCCCGGGCAGGCTCGTTGATGCCGATATAGTTCCCCAGGCTCTTGCTCATCTTGTTCACGCCGTCGAGCCCTTCAAGGAGCGGCATCATCACAATACACTGCGGCTCCTGGCCGTACTCCTTCTGGAGCTCCCGCCCCACGAGAAGATTAAACTTCTGATCAGTGCCGCCCAGCTCCACGTCCGCTTTCATCATAACGGAATCGTATCCCTGGATGAGTGGGTACAAAAACTCGTGGATACTGATGGGAAGTTCCGCCTGGTAGCGTTTCTTGAAATCCTCGCGTTCGAGCATGCGGGCAACGGTATGTCTCGCCGCAAGCTGGATCATCCCCTCGGCGGTCATCTTCGACATCCACTCGCTGTTGAAGGCGGTCTTCGTCCGGTCCTTGTCAAGGACCTTGAAGATCTGCTGCTGGTAGGTCCTGGCGTTCTCCACAACCTCTTCCTTCGTCAGGTGCTTGCGGGTCTCGGACTTGCCCGTGGGATCTCCGATCATGCCCGTAAAGTCACCGATAAGGAAGGTCACCTCATGCCCCAGCTCCTGGAACTGGCGCATCTTGTTCAGCAGCACCGTGTGGCCGAGGTGAATGTCAGGCGCCGTGGGATCGAAACCGGCCTTGATGCGGAGAGGTTGCTTCTTCGCGATGGAGCGCTCGAGCTTTTTCAGGAGGTCCGCTTCAACGATGACCTCTACGGCCCCGCGCTTGATGATTTCGAGTTGTTCTTTGGCTGATAGCATTGTCTCTTTTAGAACCCCATTTGCCACGGATGAAAAACAGGATCTTGGTATTTTTCTATTCCGCACTCCGCACGGAGCCTGTCCCGCTTGCGGGGCGCTCCGCATTACTCTTCCCGACAAGCTCTGCTACGATCGTCGCCATCAGGGGATGGGCCCCGACAGGGCCGGTCACCGAGAACTCGACCGCAGGATACCGCGCCCTCATCGAATTCACATGCGCCGGAATGTCAGCAGTAACATGCGCGCCGGGCAGCATGAAGAAGGGGACGATGACGATACGCTCTGCGCCGCGGCGCACAACAGCTTCAACGGCATCGGCAAGACCCGGCTGGGCATGCTGGAGATAGGCGGGCTCTACCATACCATAGCCGCCTTGCCGCACCACGTCGTCACAGAGCCGTCGGGCTGCTGCTTCCGCATCACCTGCCCGGCTTCCATGAAAAAGGACAATGACTCCCGTCTTCATGCGTATCTCTCTACCCCCCGGAGATTGCTGTTTCTAACACAGCACCTGCAAAATGTCAATTTTTATTGCCGGAAGGGCACTCTTGCCTATATCGTTTGAGGCACGGGAAGGAAGCTCGTTTGCCTGGATGATATACTGGTCAGTTACAGATCAAAATCTTCTCAAACTGGGATTAAAAAACTTCTTTGACGCTGATTTACGCTGATTGAGTTATGAAGAATCCTGATTATTCATCAGTGTTAATCCGTCGTTATCCGTGTCAAAGGCTTTGACTTTTTTGGTTCCCCGCGCCTTCTGTAAAAATAGGATGCGGGGCTCGTCCGGGTTAGGGGGGGATTCCCGGTCCGCGACCAGCACAGTTCCGCGGCCGATGCCGGATGCGCAGAGCTGCGCCGCAGCGAAGACTCTGCCAGCGACAAAACAGATGGCCGATATCCTGGGAATGAAAAAGGGCGCTCTGTCGGAGGAGGAGCGGATGCTTCTCGAGAATGTTCTGTTCCGCTTCAGGATGTTGCCTGTGAGAGCCGGAGAAGAGAAAAAATCGGCATGAGGGGCCGGACGGCCCCTCATGATCGTACCTCGCTATTTTTTCTTTGTTGCCGTCTTTTTCTTAGCCGTCTTTTTTGAACCGCACTTCGATCCTGCCTTGTTGGATTTCCCGCACGCCATAGTCACACCCCCTCCTAAGTAATGCTCTATAGATAGCTGATATCATCCTTTGCCTCATCGCCTTTGATGCGCTTCTCCAGATAGGTCTTCGCGATCTCTTTCCCTCCCAGGCCGAAGGCAAGTGAAAAAGCGAACACCAGACCGCCTAAAATGATGGCGAAGGCAACGACGATCGTGCCGCTTCCGATCCCGAGCTGCTCAAGCGCCATGGTAGTGGCGAGCAGAAATACAGTGACCTTGACCAGGCGGCTGATGAGGCCCGACACTTTCACGCCGGCATTCACCGCGGCGATGAGCACCGCCCGCCCCAGGAAGTTGCCCAGGATATACCCGAAGAGGATGATGACACCGGCAATGAACACGTTGGGTATGTACAGTAGGAACCGCGCCAGAACATCGTCAATTACCACGAGCTTTAAGGCGCGCATCGCAAGGATCGAGAAGCTGATAATGACGAGCCCGGCGAAAAGCTTGGACAGGAGCAGGGAGGCCGGCTCCCGTATCCCCCCTTTTTGGAGCGCGGCCACGACACCCGAGCGCTGCGAGAAGCGGTCGAGGCCGATGGTGCGAAAGAAGCGAACCAGCACCGCCTTAAGGAGCAGCCCCAGCACAAAACCCACGACCAGGATCAGCACGGCGCTCAGCAGATCAGGAAGAAATTTGATCAGCTTCTCTCCGAAGCTTTGAATCGGCATGACAAATATTTTGTCGATAAAGTTGCCCATCGGTACCCCCCCTCTTAATCACCTCAAATTCCTGACCAGGAACGCCTTTTTCTCCTCGAACCGCGCGCACAGCCCCTCGATCTTCTTCTCAACGTCGGCAGCGCCGCTTTCCCGCGTGTCCACGACAAAGGATGCCGTCCTGCCGAGATACAGGGGCGTAAGGGATTTCAGAAGATGCTCCTTGTTCATCTGCTTTTTATGCGCCGCCAGCGCAAAAGCATAGACGATATCGACCCAGACATCATCGGGAATATGGAAGGCGGCGGCGGAAAGGCCGGCTGTCCGCGCAAGGGCATCGAGCGCCGAAGGCGGCAGGAAACCCTTCCACATACCGCCGAGTTCCCGCAGGCCGAGCCGGAACATCTCGATCATCCGCTCGAGATTGACCGAAATAGGCTCAAGCCCCACGGCGTACTCGAAGCCGAAGGTCGGCACCGGCTCCGAGCCCTGCACCTTTCGCCAGACGTCAGTGTACGCCTCCATGAGATCAAACGTAGCCCCCACGACCTGATACAGCATGGCGCTCAGGTCCGCTCCGGGGTCCTTCGGATCATGGATCTTTGCGCCGAGGAACGACTGGGCGATCTTGAAATTGTTGGCAATGGCCGTCGTGGTCATCCAGATATCGATGCCGAAGCGGGCCACGTCCGTTTCCCACACGTCCTTGCCGAGATAGAACTGTGCGAGGCGGCCCGAGAATCCGAAGTCCCCGCCTATGGGCTGCCGCACACGCTTGCCGTAGAGCGCCCGCGTCAGCGGGTAGATGATGCTGTTCGTGATGGTCCCGTCGTACTTGTGCCGGTGGTAGAGCGGGGCGACATAATCGAACCCTTCGTCCAGCACGGGTTTGATCAGCAGTTCGACCCATTCCGGCGTGATGCTCCGCAGATCGGAATCCACGACGGCGCAGGCCTTGACGTTCAGCGCATCGGCGATCTGAAAGATCGTGCGAAAGGCGCTCCCTTTGCCGGGAATGCCGTGATAGGGCGTGGCGATCTTGTGCAGGGGCTCTACGCGGTGGGCGAGCAGGATCGATTTCATATCATGAATGGTCGTGGCATGCACCACGTCCATGGTGCCGTCCGAGGAACCTCCGTCGGAATTGACCATGATGGACTTCTGGCTCGGAAAATACTTTGCCAGTCCCGCCTGCACCGCCTTGACCACATGGCCGATGGTGCGCGAATTATTGTAGCTCGGGATCCCGACCAGGATGTCGGCCTCGCCGATCGCGGCGATCTTGTCCCGGATCTCCTGACGGACCGTAATCCCGTTCTCTGTCATCGGACGCCTTCCCTGTTTTTCAGCGCACCTGCCTTTTCCTCGAGCGCCATCAGGGCCTTCTCGGCGTCCCTGATCCTGCCGGCCAGCTTCATGATATCCGGATCGCTCGCGTTCAGGGCCTGGGGACTCCGCTTCGTGATGTCATAGACCCTTCCGCCGAGCTCTGCCAGCAGCACCTGAAGTTTACGATGCTGCTCGGAGATCTTGTATTGCACCGACATGCGCTTTGCCAGGGTCAGCGCCTTTGATGTTGCCTTTTCCGCCCCCCGGCCAACGGCATCCATCGCGCCGCCCAGACCCGTCTTCATCTTTCTCGTTCCCTTTTCCATCATCTCCGACGGGCTGCCGAACTTCTGCTTCATCCGGTCCGAACCCTTCCCGACGGCCCGGCTTGCACTGTCGACCCCTTTTTTCACCTGCTGCCAGATGGGCTGAAGGTCAACGGCCTGCATGCGTTCCTTCCCGGACCGGAACAGCGCCTTGGTCTTGTCCATCATCTTCCCCTTCTTTTCGCTGATCGCTTTTCTTGCTGTCATGGCGAACGACCCTCCCTTCTTCGGGGTGCGGGACCGGAGACCTCCGGCGAGCGCCGCCTTCCCCATGCTTTTTTTTGACTTGGTCGCAGCTGCCTTGCGTTTTACGGCCATGGTAGCATCACCCCTTTCTGTGGTTATGCATTGTCCTCGAGCACCGCGGCCTGAATGCGCTCGAGGAGATCGGGCACCGCCGATGTCACCCGGTTCCAGCTCGGTATGAGCGGCAGCCCGAGCGGCACTTCGATGATCGTCTGCCCCGCGATCTTGAGCGCCTCCGTGAAAGCGTCCACAGCCGCGCTCTCCTGGTTACGGTCGAAGTACAATCCGTTGATGGCGGAATCGTCCTCAAAGCGCTTGAGCATGTCCTGGGCCGTGCGCTGATACGTGACGATCAGGGTGCGCAGCAGCCCCTCTGAGAAGATCACGCCCTCCGACGCAAGTGTCCGCAGCAGGGACTTGCAGATGTCCACGGCCATTTTCATCAAACCCTTTTCGGGGTCGCCGGCCGACAAGGCCTGGTGCTTGTGTTCGTAATTATCCGCGAGATCCACCTGGCAAACGCGCCGGACCGCCGTATTGCGGTACACCTCGGCCAGTACGCCTACCTCGAGCCCCCAGTCCGCAGGGATCCGGTTCACCCGGGCAAGGTCCGTTATCATGGAAAACTCCCCTGCCAGAGGATAACGGAAGCTATCGAAGAACACGAGCAGCGGCAAATAGCCCAGGATCTTCTCGAGAGAACGAATGAGCGGCGTGACCAGGAGCCGCGTCACCCGGCCGTGCATTTTGTCGCTGATCCGGGCATAAAAGCCCTTGCAGAACTCATATCCGAGGTTGGGATTGACTACGGGATAGACGAGCCGCGCCAGCAGGTCACGGGAATAGGTGAGGATGTCGCAGTCGTGCAGGGCGATGACGTCGGCCTTGCCTGAGGCGAGAATATAGCCGTAGGCCATCCATGCCGACTTCCCCTTTCCCTCCTGCCCGGGGGAGAGACGATGCTCCTCCAGCGTCCGGTATATCTCCTGCATCCTCGGTCCACTGTTCCAGATGATGTGCGTTTCCTGCGGAAGGGAAGAGAAGAACCCTCTTGCATGCTTGAACTCGTCGGCAGAGCAGGGCCCGAGGGCCACGACGATCTGGCGGATATACTTCACCGCTTGCAGTTCCTTCACGATGCTCTTGAGTGCCCCCCCCTGGAGTTCCGAATACAGGGAAGGCAGGACCAGCGCCACGGGCTTTTGCGCCGCGTAGAGGGCCAGTTCGCTCTCGATCTTCTCGATGTTCGGCTTGCCCAGGCGATGAAAGGTTGCGATAACGCCGGTCTGGTAAAAATCGCCCATGCGGCCTCCTCTCTGATATATGCGTCATGCAGGGTGCAACGAGGCTTGCTGCGATCTCCGCAGAAAGCGTGATGGGGCTAGGGAAGCAGGTTGGAACGAGGGGCACACCGAGGGGCACACCCACGTGATGCTTCGTTCTTAGTATAGAAGCATGAGCCGCAATGGTCAAGAAAAAACCGTAACACATTACGTTCGTGAGATCTGACTCCGTTGCGCTGCTGCCCGGCAGCCATTTCAGGGCAATAGCCGCCTACTAGCACAAAAATAATTTTCTGCACAAACTATTAAATGCGGAATCCCGCGATTGCGCCGCGACGCCCGTATGCTATACCTTCCTAACAATCAAGCAAAAGAGAGGAGACGCAATGATCTTGACTTCAGCCGGGCGTGAAAAAAAGCGCGAGGAGAATGGCCGGCCCAACACGGACGAATACGCACGCATGGATGACCGCGAAAAAGATATTGCCATCGAAAAAGCCGTGATCAGGCTCCAGAACCGCGTCCAGAAGATTCTGAACCCCCTGGGCGGGAACGGAAAGTCAGGAAAAAACTCAACGAGAAAGGAGGTGAAACTCAATGACGAGGATTAAAACGCTTTTCGTCCTTCTCGCCATCATGGTCACGACGGCGCAGGGCGCGATCGCCGCGGAAAAGAAAGCCGCTCCGGCAGCAGACAAGCCGCAGTACCGGCAGGTCACCGGCGACGTGGTTTCCCTGAACACGTCGATCATCGTGGTCAAAAGCAAGTCAAAAGGCGATGTTTCGCTCATGATCACGAACAAAACGAACATGAACGACGCCAAGGCGATGAAGGCAGGAGACCGGGCCCGGGTGCATTACAAAGAGGACAAAAACAGCAAGACCGCCACCAAGATCGTGAAGCTTACTACCCAGGCATCGGCAACGCCTGCTGCGCCCAAGGCGGTCCGCTGACCCGGCGCGCCCGGGTGGGGGGGCGGACCAAAATCCCTACTGATACCGCTGCATCCTTTTGCGGCAGGCCTAACGCCTGCCGCTGTTTTTTTAGCCGCAGAAGTCATCAGACGGGATTATCTGGCATGACAGGCAAGGCACAATCCCCTGTTGGGTCCATCCCTGCGGAGATACATGGTCCTGTTGCCGGTCAACGGATTCAGATAGGGACGATGGGGGTCATGACAGGTGGCACACGTGAGCTTCCCCTGCTTGTCGAGAGGAAGGTCCGGCGGGACCTGTAGGGTGGGAACCATGTCGACCGGATGATTTTGATGAGGAAGCCGATGGCATCCCCCGCAGATCTCGGACACCGGCTTTCGCAACCCACCGTCCTGCTTTACGGAAACGGAGATATGGCAGCTTCGGCAATCCAGCCCATGCCCGCGAAAATCGTGCGGTTCGAGCCGCTGCTGCTGAGCAGACAGGCCCGGGGACGCATACGCAAAAAGCAGCGCCAGGAACAGCCCGATAATGGCCGCCATAGCTGGTCTTTTAATTCGAAAACCCATCCAGCCCCCCCCTTAACTGTTCCGCAGCTTTTTTGACCGCTGCGGCCTGGGCAAGTGAAGGCGTCCCCTTCCATACTGCCCTCTCGAGTTCCCTGACAGCCTCTGACAGGGCCGTCCGCCGTTCCTTCAGCAGCGAGAACCTGCTACGCAATCCATTTCGCATCCCGTCCAGTTCAAAAGCAAGGTCCTGAAACTCCTCGCCCTCGCGCAGGGACACACCGCTCACCAGATCGCCCGCGGCAATGCGTGCGATATCCTTCTTTAAGCTGTATAACGGCAGTGACAGCCGCTTCCAGAGGGCGCGAAGAGCGAGAAAGAGCACGGCGCCGAAAAGCACAAAGGACAGCAGATGGGCCTGAAGAGCCGAGGGCATCAGCAGCTCCACGGAGGACTGAATGCTGATATGGGGCGAGTACAGCACGTCTTGCAGCCGCCTCCCGGCGATGACCGTGAAGAGTGCTACTGCTGCCAGGGCCCAGAACGACGTGGTGAGCACGAAGCGTAAGATGAACCGGGACTGAAAATCCTTGTTGATGAAATATACCCGCCTGTCAAATGGGAACATTCGATCCTCCCCGAACCCGCATAAAGCGGAATTGAAAAGTGCAAATTCACGGAAAACGGCGGTTCAAAGACAGCCATTTCATCCTGTATTTACAGGGCCTTTATGATTTTACTGAAAATATTCTATCCATTTTGGGTAGATTACAACTCGTACGTCTAAGATCGTCAGCGGAAGCCGCCCCTGCAAAGGGAACAAAACCCTATTTATCATGACAACCGAGGCAAAGCCGGCTTCCCGTATTCGCCATCACCAGCTTTTTCGATTGCTTTGAATAGGGATCATGGCAGGAGCTGCAGCCCACCTTCCCGTCGATCAGCTTGATGACGGGATTGACAGCAGCGATCGGACGAAGACCGCCGCGCTTCCGTGCCCAGGAATTCTGATAGTCAACGCCGATGGGGTGAATGCCCCGGGGGTCAAACCGGGAGAGAGGCCTTCCATGTTCCCAGGTTCCCGCGTTCACTGTCTCGTTCGGCCCGATGCTTCCGTCGTGACAGGACAGACAGCCCCGCGAAACAGCATCCACGGTAATGCCCGCGCTCTCCGGGGCCTGCTGCATGTGGGCCCTGCCCATCATCTGGGCATGCCCGAGGCCCTGGCCGTGACAGGAGGAACAGAACGCCGGACCAAGAGCTGTTCTTCGCAAATAGGCACGCGATGCGCCGCTGCTGCCCGAGACAGCTCCGTGGATATCATGGCATGTGCTGCAGGTCATTTTCCCCTCCCGGGACAGGGGAAGATCGGCGGGCACGGCAACTTCCGCAGGGACGATCTCAACAGGATGGGAGGCTGATGCCCCCAGAGCCCCGTGGCAACGGCCGCAGAGCGCCGAGATCGGCGCTGTCATCACGAGCGTTTCGCGCTTTCCCTTGACCGGCACGGCAGCATGACATTCAGTGCACTGTTCAGCCGTAAATTCATGGCTGGCGCGCTGCAGCACCGTATAGGCCAGCGCCGCCGTCAACAGTATCAGCAGAGCCGCCAGAACATACCGCTTTTTCACGTCCGGACCTCCGCAATAACGCTCTCGATCTTCTGCAACTGGCCCGTAACGTCCCGCAGGGCCTGCTCCACGGCCGGGGCGCCTTCACCGCGCTGGATCAGGTGTGCGACCGATTCCGTCTTTGCTTCGATGATGGAGAGGGCGTCGCGGGCCTCTGTCACGCGGTCTCGATAGCGTTCCGCAGCCTGGTTCAGGGAATCCGCCATATCGGTAAGACTGTCCTTCCGGCGGAACCGTATCTCGCACTTCAGTTTTCCCTGACCAATCGATCCCGCCTCCCGAGCAAGGCGATACGCAGGACCGGCAATGCGATGGGAATAAAATAGATGGAGCAGCACGACCGTGCCGGCGATGAACAGGGCCATGACCGCATAGATAGCAACCGCTTTCCCGAGCAGCGCCTTTTCAAGGACTTTGACCGTCGACAGCACGGCTCCATAGCCGTCGCCCAGGTCCCGCGGGAGCGCCAGGAACACGCCTGCGGCCGCCAGAGCGGCGCCGAACACTACGATGAGCAGTGTGAGAAAAAAGAGCTGGGTCCGGTAGAAGGGACGCGATGAAAAGGTCTGCATAAACGGCCTCCAGAGCATCGGGCATTGGGGGGAGAATACTCAGAAAGTGTAGCCGAAGTAACGAAAGAATGCAAGGGGGGTGCGATCTATTTACGCCCGACTGCCTGTCCGGGATGAACCGCCTCTCAGGATCCCTGCAGGCCGAGAAGGATCTTTTTTGCTGCTGCAACGTCGTCCTGCATCTGCCTGATCAGGGCGCCGGCGTCGGGGAAGCGCTCCTCTTTCCGCAGGCGCCGGACAAAGGCGACTTCCATGTGGCGGCCGTACAGATCTTCGTTCAGATCGAACAGATATACCTCGATCGACACAGGCCCACCGCCGAAGGTGGGACGCACGCCGACGGAAGCCACGCCGTTCAGCTGCCGGCCGTCAATGACGGCCTGCACGGCATACACGCCGTAATCGGGCAGAAGTTCATTCGCTGTCTGGAGATTGGCCGTGGGAAAGCCCAGCGTATGCCCCCGCCGGGCCCCGGTCACGACCTTTCCTTCGATCGCGTAGTGCCGCCCCAGGAGGCGCTGCGCCTCATCGACCCTTCCGCCCGAGACGCACTCACGGATGCGGGAACTGCTCACCACCGCGCCCTCAACGGATACGGCATCAATGACGCCAACCTGGAAGCCGTAGGCAGAGCCCATTTTTTTCAGGAATTCTATGCTTCCCTCGCGGCCCTTGCCGAAGGCGTAATCGTAGCCCACGTAGACTTCGCGGGCTCCGATCGCCTTGACCAGTATCTCTTTTGCAAAATCCTCGGGATTCTGGTCGGCAAAGGCACGGGTAAAATTGGCACAGATAACGATGTCGAGGCAGGCCGCCTCGAAGAGGCGCATTTTCCCGTGGAACGTGTTCAGAAGGCGGGGCGAACGCTCGGGCGCCAGTACTTTGAGCGGGTGCGGCTCGAAGGTAAGAGCAATGCTCGTCCCCCCGATCTCCTTCGCCCTGCTTGTTACCGTGCGGAAGATCGCCTGGTGCCCCAGATGCACGCCGTCGAAGTTGCCGAGCGTCAGAACGGGGCCAGGAAAGGACTCGGCCAGATTTTTTACGCCTCGAATGATCCTCATAGTAGTATTGACAGGTAGCAGATAATCTCACAACAGGGCCGAATTGTCAATCACTGTTCACGGAAACCTGTTGACAATAAAACGGGTGCTGTGCTATAAAAGACCTTTCAAATCAAGACCCACCAAGATCATCCTAGGATTACCTGCATGGCAAAGATCACCCCCTTCCGGGGCATTGTGTATAATCAGGCGGCTGCAGGCGACATCAATACGCTTGTCTGCCCGCCCTATGACATCATTTCTCCGGCGGACCAGCAGGAACTCTATGGGAAAAGCCCGTACAATGTGATCCAGTTGGAATACGGTCGGGAAGCGGCCGGGGATTCCGCGGGCAAGGACCGGTACACCCGCGCCGCTGCATTGTTCCAGGGATGGCAGCAGCAGGGCATTCTCCAGCGGAACGATAGGCCGGCCATCTATGTCTATGAGATGCAGTATCCCCACGGCGACGCAGTCAGAAAGCTCCGGGGATTTATCTGCCAGATCAGGATCGAGGATTTCGACTCCGGCGTGGTGCTTCCCCACGAGAACACCCTGTCGGGGCCCAAGGCCGACCGGTTGAACCTGCTGCGCGCCTGCCAGGCGAACTTCAGCCAGATATTCTCGCTCTTCTCGGACCCTTCGGGAACGATAAGCGACGTCCTGTCAAAAATAAGCGGCCTTCCGGAAATGGAGGCTGCAGGAGAGAACAATGTCCTGCACCGCCTCTGGACGCTCACCGACCCCGCCGTGATAGAGACAATAACGCGCGCCATGGCCGACAAGCCCTTCTTTATCGCCGACGGGCACCATCGCTACGAAACAGCCCTGAATTACCGGAACGAACGCCGCGCTGCGGCAGGGACCTTCACCGGAGACGAGCCCTATAATTTCGTCACCATGTATCTTGCGCGGCTGGAAGACCCGGGACTCACGATTCTGCCGGCGCACCGGGCGCTCTTCAGCCTGCCCGGCTTCAGCGCCGACAGCTTCGAAGAGGGGCTGCACAAGTACTTCGATATGGAGCGGCTCGATTTCGACGCCGCGTCGGAGGCCACAGCCCGGCGGACCATGCTCGATACCATGGCGGCTCGGGCGGCCAGGTCGCGCATCTTCGGCATGCGGATGCAGGGGCGGAACAGCTACTATCTGCTGACCCTCCGAAGCGAAGAGGACATGGACCGCCTGCTCTCCGGCAAGTCTTCGGCGTACCGCAGGCTGGACGTGTCCATCCTGCACCACCTGATCATCGACAAACTGCTCGGCGTGGGCATTGATACGCACAAGCTCGGGAAGAACATCGAATACATCAAGGACGCAGACGAAGCTGTCAAACGGCTGGACGACGGCAAGGCGAAGATCATCGTCTTCATGAATCCCACGAAAGTCGGCGAGGTGAAGGCCGTGGCAGGGGCCGGAGAACGCATGCCCCAGAAGGCCACCTACTTCTACCCCAAACTTTTAACGGGACTGGTGATGCACAGGCTCGACTGAAACAAGTCCAAATGTCAAAGCTCAAAGTTCAAACACCCTTGCTCTATGCTTTTTTTTGGTGCTTATTTATTATTGAACTTTGGATCCGCGAAATTTGAGATTTCCACATTCAAGGAGGCTATCATGGCTGTAAAGATCGCAATCAACGGATTCGGCAGGATCGGCAGGAATGTTTTCCGCGCCTCGCAGGGCAATAAGGACATCGAGATCGTGGCCATTAACGACCTCACGGACACAAAGACGCTTGCGCACCTGCTGAAGTGGGACTCCACCTTCGGTGAGTTCCCCCATGACGTAAAGTCCGGCGACGGTAAGATCACTGTCGATGGCAAGGATATCACCGTCGCGGCAAAGAAGGACCCTGCTGAGCTTCCCTGGAAGGACCTCAAGGTCGACATCGCCCTGGAGTGCACCGGCCTGTTCCTGGACAAGGCGAATGCCGGCAAGCACATCACCGCAGGCGCCAAGAAGGTCCTCATCTCAGCCCCGGCCAAGGACCCTGATGCGACCTTTGTGATCGGCGTGAACGAGCACACCTATGACCCGGCAAAGCACCACATCATTTCGAACGCCTCGTGCACTACCAACTGCCTCGCGCCATTCACCAAGGTGATCCATGAGAACTTCGGCATCGTGCACGGCCTCATGAACACGATCCATTCCTACACCAACGACCAGAAGCTCCTCGACCTGCCGCATAAGGACCTCCGGAGGGCCCGCGCCGCATGCATGTCCATCATCCCGACCTCCACGGGCGCGGCCAAGGCCGTTTCACTCGTTCTGCCGGAACTGAAGGGCAAACTCGACGGCATGTCGCTCCGCGTGCCGACCCCGAACGTGTCGGTCGTGGATGTGGTGTTCGAGGTTTCCAAAAAAACCACGAAGGAAGACGTGAATGCGGCCCTCAAGGCCGCGGCGAATGGAAAGCTGAAGGGCATCCTCCAGTTCGAGGAAGCGCCGCTCGTCTCGATCGACTTCAAGGGCAACCCGCACTCCTCCATCGTGGACGCGGCGCTCACCAGCGTCATGGAAGGCACCATGATCAAGGTAATTTCCTGGTACGACAACGAGTGGGGCTACTCCAACCGGCTTCGCGACCTGGCGCTGCTCGTGGCGGAAAAAGGCCTGTAATGCCAACAGATGAAGGTAAGAAGGTAGGAAGTTAAGAAGGTGAGCAGTGCTTTTTCGTACCTTCTTACCCTCCTGACTTCACGGGGTAACGCATGAACAAAAAAACGATCGAAAAGGTAGACCTGAAGGGCAAGCGCGTGTTCATCCGGGCCGATTTCAACGTTCCCCTGGACGAGAACGGCAACATCACCGACGATACGCGCATTCGCTCGACGCTGCCGACGATCAACTACGCCCTGGATGCCGGCGCAAAGGTGATCCTTGCCTCACACCTGGGGCGGCCCAAGGGCAAGGTGAACACGAAGTACAGCCTGGCGCCGGTTGCAACCAGGCTGTCGCGCCTGCTGAACAAGGACGTGCAGTTCGCCAAGGACTGCATCGGTCCTGATGTGGAACACCAGGCGGCAGGTATGCGGACCGGAGACGTGCTGCTGCTCGAAAACCTCCGGTTCCATGCCGAGGAGGAGAAGAACGACGAGGCCTTCTCCCGGGCCCTCGCCGCATTCGCCGACATCTACGTCAACGACGCCTTCGGCACGGCCCACCGCGCCCACGCTTCAACCTACGGCATCACGAAGCATGTGAAGCTGTCGGTGGCGGGATTCCTGATGAAAAAGGAGATCACCTATCTCCAGCAGACCGTTGCGAACCCGGTGCGCCCTTTCGTCGCCATTTTGGGCGGCGCAAAGGTCTCGGGCAAGATCGGCGTGATCGAGAACCTCAAGGACAAGGTGGACAAGATCATCGTGGGCGGGGCCATGGCCTTCACCTTCATCAAGGCCCGCGGCAGGGAAGTGGGCAATTCCCTTATCGAAACGGAAATGCTCGACATGGCCCAGCGCACCCGGAAGGGCCTCCACGACAGCGGCGTCAAGTTCTATCTGCCCGTGGATTTCGTCGTGGCCGAGAACATGAACGACGGCGCCGAGACCAAGATCGTGACGTCCCAGGAGATCCCGAAAGGCTGGGTAGGGCTCGATATCGGACCTGCCACGGTGAGGCTCTTCAGCGAGGCCATCCAGGACGCCAAGACAATCATCTGGAATGGCCCCATGGGCATGTTCGAAAAGGACGCCTATTCCCGCGGCACTTTTGCCATCGCCCGGGCCGTGGCAGACGCCTACGCTCTCACCATCGTGGGCGGCGGCGACACGGACGTGGCCGTGCATCGGGCAGGCGTGTCCGACAGCATCTCGTTCATCTCCACAGGCGGCGGCGCTTCGCTGGAGCTGCTCGAAGGCAAGGAACTGCCGGGACTGGCCGCGCTGACGGATGATAAGGAGTAGTCGTCCCGGTGACAGGGAGACGAGGGGATGGGGAGACGGGGAGATAACGGCAACGGATTTTTCACTGTTTCTCCCAGTCGCAGTGTCTCCGCGTCATGCAGTTCACCTCCCTGTCTCCGCGTCACCGTGTCAATCGCGATTCCTGTAAGGACATCAGAAGCAGAACAAGGAGCATCCAATGGTAAATAAGAGAACACCGATCATCGCCGGCAACTGGAAGATGAACAAAACGCCGAAGGAGGCCCGGGAGCTCGCACAAGCGCTGGTTCCGCTCGTTGCAGGAGTAAAGGACCGCGAGGTCGTACTGGCTCCGCCCTTCACAGCGCTTTCGGCCGTGGCGGAGGCGATCAACAAGACGAACATTGCGCTGGCCGCCCAGAACCTCCACTGGGAGGACAAGGGGGCCTTTACCGGGGAGATCTCGGCGGAAATGCTGTTGGATTCGGGATGCAGATATGTTATCATAGGCCACAGCGAACGCCGGCAGTACTTCGGAGAGACCGACGAAACGGTGAACAAACGGACGCGGAAGGCCCTGAGCAAGGGACTTCGGGCCATCATCTGCGTCGGCGAGACACTGGCCGAGCGCGAAGCCAGCAAGGTCAATGAGATCATCGGGCGCCAGCTTGCCGGCGGGCTTGCGGGCGTCACTGCCGCGGACATGCAGTCCGTCGTGATCGCCTACGAGCCGGTCTGGGCCATCGGGACAGGAAAGACCGCCACGCCCGAGCAGGCAAACGACGTTCACCACTTCATCCGGGAACAGATCAAGGCCCTCTACGGACCGGAGACGGCCGGCGCCTTGCGCATCCAGTACGGCGGCAGCGTGACGCCCGAGAATGTCTCAACGCTCATGGCCATGTCCGATATTGACGGGGCGCTCGTGGGCGGCGCCAGCCTGAAGCCAGAATCGTTCGCAGCACTCGTAAAATTTACCTAGCCGCTCAAAGCAGCGGGAGAACCAAGGAGGAGCATACTGTGCGTACGTTTTTGATCGTCATTCACGTTATCGTCTCGGGGATCATGATCCTGATGGTCCTTGTGCAGAAGGGCAAGGGAGCCGACATCGGCGCCGCTTTCGGCGGAGCGACCCAGACCGTGTTCGGACCCCGGGGCGCCCAGAGCTTCCTGGCAAAGCTCACCACGAGCGCGGCCGTCATCTTCATGCTCACCTCGCTGGGGCTCGCGCTCTTGTCATCAAAAAAGGCCTCTGTTATGGAAGGGGTTAAGCAGGAGCAGACGCAGCAGGCCCCGCTCCCGCTTGCGCCGCCTGCCACGGCCCCGGCCCAGAAATAGGCGGGCATGCTCTCTGTTGCAAAATGAGTCTCTATGTCGCCACGGGTAGGCCCTGCCTACCCTTTTGTTTTTTCGTAGGGGCGACCATGGTCGCCCCAGTGCGGGCGGGCATGCCCACCCCTACACGATGAAACGACAAACAGGAAAACTCCGGGTTGTCTGATCTGCGTCCCTCAGATAGAATGCATACTTTCTTCATCCACATCATTGTCCTTTCACTCCTTTTCTCCGCCTGCGTTGACAAGCCGGAACGGAACCCGAACACCCTTATCCAGGCATCCATCGGCGATGCGCGCCGCCTGAACCCCATCATCGCCAATGATTCGGCATCGGGTACGATCAATGACCTTATCTTCAACGGCTTGGTGAAATACGACAAGGACATCCGTCTCGTGGGGGACCTTGCCAAACGCTGGACCGTCTCTCTCGACGGCAAGACCATTACCTTCTATCTCCGGAAAGGGGTGAAGTGGCACGACAACGTTGAATTCACGGCCGCTGACGCGCTCTTTACGTACCAAAAGCTCACGGACCCCAAGGTCGCCACACCCTACAGCAGCTCCTACATGGACATTGCCCGGGCGGAAGTGGTGAGCAGTCACGTCTTCCGGGTCACCTATAAAGAGCCTTTTTCCCCGGCCCTCGAGAGCTGGGCCATGGGCATCATCCCAAGGCATCTGCTCGAAGGCAAGGACCTTAACACCGACGCCTTCAATCGAAGGCCCGTCGGCACAGGACCTTATAAACTGAAAGAGTGGGTCTCGAGCCAGAAGATCGTGCTCGAAGCGAACTCAGATTACTTCGAGGGACGGCCCAGGGTAGATCAGTTCATCTACCGCATCATCCCCGACTCCTCCACCATGTTCCAGGAGCTGCTCTCGGGCGGCGTTGACATGATGGGCCTGAACCCGCTCCAGTTCCTCCGCAAAAGCGAGACGCGGAGGATCAAGGAAAACTACCAGAAGTTCAGGTATCCCTCCAACGGCTACACCTATCTCGGATACAATCTCCGGAACCCGCTCTTCAAGGACCTGAAGGTGCGCCAGGCCCTGTCTTATGCCATCGACCGCCGGAGCATCATTGACGGAGTTATCCTCGGTATCGGCAGGCCCTGCACCGGCCCCTTCTCGCACGTATCCTGGGCCTATAATCCAGCGGCAAAAAACTACGAGCATGACCCCGACCGGGCCCGACGCATGCTGGACGAAGCAGGCTGGAAGGACAGCGATAACGACGGCCTGCTCGACAACGGCGGCAAGCCCTTCCGGTTCACGATCCTGACGAACCAGGGGAACAATGAACGCATCAGGGCCGCTGAGATCATCCAGCGAAATCTCAAAGCCGTCGGGATCGACGCCAAGATCCGCGTCATGGAATGGCAGGCCTTCCTGGAGCAGATCGACAAGCGGTCTTTCGATTCCATCATCCTCGGGTGGAGCATGGGACGGGACCCGGACCTTTATGACATCTGGCATTCAAGCAAGACGAAGAAAGGCGAATACAATTTCATCGGCTATGCGAACGAAGAAGTGGACCGTCTCCTGGTGGCCGGCCGGCGCACCTTCGACATCGGAACGCGAAAAAAGATCTACCATCGGATCCATGCGATCCTGGCAGAGGAGCAGCCCTATGCCTTCCTGTATGTTCCTGACGCCACGCCCATCGTGCACAAACGGTTCAAGGGCATCGAACCGGCGCCCCTCGGCATATTCTATAACTTCAACGACTGGCGCGTGCCGAAGGACCGGATAGAGTGGTAGGACACTAAGTGGCCACGGATCTGCACGGAAAATCTGATAAGAATTTCTCGACAAGTCCTTACCCTTTGGTAAGAAGCTTAATCCGTCTTTTCAGATTTTATCCGTGTCCAAAAAATGCTTTTGACTATAAAACAGTTCCCTGCCCCCACCGGTCCGGCAGGCAGCTGCATGGGAAAATTTTCTTGTGTTTTAGCCTGTAAAATACTATATTACGCACTCGTGGTCTTCGCAGCACCTTCACGTTCTTTCTTGCGACAATTTTATATTCAGGAGAGGTCCGATGCCGAGAGCAGACAGGTTCTTGAAAGCGTGCAGGCGCGAGCCCGTGGACTGCACACCCGTGTGGATGATGCGCCAGGCTGGGAGATACCTGCCCGAGTACCGCGAGATACGAGCCAAGCACAGCTTCCTCGAGATGTGCAAGACCCCGGAGCTGGCCGCCGAGGTCACGATCCAGCCGATCCGGCGATACGAGATTGACGCAGCCATTATCTTCGCAGACATCCTGCTGCCTCTCGAACCCATGGGCATCGGACTGGAATTCGCCAAAGGCGAGGGCCCGGTGATCCACAACCCGGTCCGGACCGCGGCGGACGTCAAGAAGCTGAAGCCCATCGACGCGGCGAACCAGATCGACTATCTGATGAAGGCCATCAAGCTCGTCCTGAAGGAACTGAACGGCATCGTTCCGCTCATCGGGTTCTCGGGCGCGCCTTTCACGCTCGCCAGCTACATGATCGAAGGCGGCGGCTCGCGGAACTACGAGAACGCCAAGGCCATGATGTTCGCTGAGCCGAAGACCTGGCACCTGTTCATGGAGCACCTGACCGGCGTCATCATCAACTACATGAACGCCCAGATCGACGCGGGCGTGCAGGTGGTCCAGCTCTTTGATTCCTGGGTCGGCGCGCTCGGGCCGAGCGATTACCGGGAATTCGTGCTTCCCCATCAGAAGAATGTGATCGCCGGCATCAAGAAAAGCGTTCCGCTCATTCACTTTGCCCACGGCGCGACCCACCTGCTCGAAATGGTGGCTGAGGCCGGCGGCGACGTGGTCGGCCTTGACTGGCGGTGCAACCTCGACGAAGCCTGGAACCGCGTGGGAGCGGATAAGGCTGTCCAGGGCAACATCGACCCCATCAGCCTTTTCGGCTCAAAGGATTTTATCCGGAAGCGGGTACAGGAGATCCTCGACCGCGCAGGCGGCAGGAACGGCCATATCATGAACCTCGGCCACGGCATCCTGCAGCAGACGCCCCTTGAGAGCGCCGAAGAGTTCATCAATGCGACGCATGAACTGAGCAAAAGATAGGACCCGTTGGACGCGGATAAAATCTGAAAAAACGGATTAAGCTTCTCATCGGTCGTGCAAGGATTTTTGACTAAATTCTTATCCGTTTTTTCCGTGCATATCCGTGTCCTGTTCTGTATTCTTCGCCATGTCTCATACTGCCGTCATACTGATCGCCTTGGGAGGGCCCCGGTCGCTCGACGAGGTCGGGCCCTTCATGAACGCATTCATGGGCCGTCCTGCGCCGTTGCCTGTTGTCACCGCTGTCATCGAGAGATACAAGCTCATCGGCGGCAGGTCGCCGCTGCCTGAACTCGTTGCCTCTCAGGCAGCAGCCCTGCACAAGGAGCTCGGCGCCGGCTTCAGCGCCCGCGAAGGCTTCCGATACTCCCACCCTACGATTGCCGAATCCTTCGAGGCCGCTGTCCTGGGAGGCGCAGACCGCGTGATCGGGCTCTCCATGTCGCCCTTTTCCACGGAAGTAACGACGGGAGCTTACCAGAACGCTTTTGAACCGCTGGGAAGCCTTTCCCTGCGCAAGACCTTCGTACCGAGCTGGCATGACAACCCGCTCTTCATCGACGCCTGGTGCGAGAAGGTTTCGGCAGGCCTCCAGACGCTTTCACGCGCCGGCAAGTCAGCCGTGATCTTCACAAGCCACAGCATCCCGAAGCGGTATATAGCGGACGGCGACCCCTACCAGCACCAGATCGAGGAGACCGTGCAGCTCGTTGTGGAAAAACTCCGCCTGAAGGACTGGCGCATCGCCTGGCAGAGCAAGGGCGCGAGGGCAACGGAGCCGTGGATCGAACCGGAAGTGGAGCCGACGCTGGAAAAACTGAAAGCCGAGGGGTTTTCCGCGGTGCTGGAAGCGCCCATCGGATTCACCTGCGACCATATGGAGACGCTGTACGACATCGACATCGTGCACCGGAAGCACGCGGAAGAGCTTGGCTTGAAGTTCGAACGGGCGGGATCCCTGAACACGTCACCGCTGTTCATCAAAGCACTGGCGGATGTCGTGAAAAAGCATCTTTAAACCCTCTGGACGCGGAATGGACCGAAAACACGGAAAGAACGGATTCGGAAAAATGACTGGCCTAAATATTCATGACCTGAAGCATAAGGAGCTGACCGAGCAGATCATCCAGGCTTTCTATAAAATTTATAATACACTCGGCCATGGTTTTCTTGAAAAAATTTACATCAACGCCTTGCTCATGGAATTGAACCGCATGGGGCTTCGTGCATTGCGGGAAGCCCCCATCCACGTGTATTACGATGGAACAATCGTGGGCGATTATTTTTCTGACATTATTGTCGAAGACTTGATCATTATTGAAGTAAAAGCAGCGAAGCACTTCTCCTGAGCATGAAGCGCAATTGCTCAACTATCTGAAAGCAACAAAAATAGAGGTCGGATTGCTGCTTAACTTCGGCCCCAAACCCGAAGTAAAACGCAGAATGTTCCGGAACAGGTAAAGAAGGGTTCGTGGAGCGGAAAGAACGATCATCCGCCTCATCCGTAATTACCATCGTTTCCGTCGTTTCCGTGTCCAGGTTATGTTCTTAGCTTTTCGTTATCACGAGGTTTACTCATGCCGAAGATCATCATCATCGGCGGCGGGATCGCGGGTCTCGCCGCAGCAGTCCATCTGAAAGCCGGAGCAAAGGCACACGGCAAGACCGTCGAGGTTCTGGTCCTCGAGAAGAACACGCGGACCGGCGGCAAGATCCTGACGGAGCGCGTGAACGACCTGCTGCTCGAAGGCGGCCCTGACAGCTTCCTGCCCGAGAAGGTCTGGACGGTCAACCTTGCCCGCCATCTCGGCCTCGATAAGGAGCTGCTTCCCTCGAATGACGAGTTCAAGGGCACCTTCATCTACTCGCAGAACGAGCTCCATCCCCTGCCTGAGGGAGTCATGCTCATGGTGCCCACCATGTTCATGCCTCTTGCAAAATCAAAGCTCATCACCTGGCCCGGCAAGCTCCGCATGGGAATGGAGCTCTTTGTCCCCCGACGTAAGACCCGCGAGGACGAGAGCCTTGCCAGCTTCGTCACGCGCCGACTCGGCAGGGAGTGCCTCGAAAAGATCGCCGAACCTCTCGTGGCCGGCATCCACACGTCGAACCCCGACAACATGAGCGTGCTCTCGACCTTTCCCCGCTTCGTCGACATGGAACTGAAGAGCCGGAGCCTTGTCCTGGGCATGATCGCGGCCATGAAGAACCGCCCCCTTGCCACGCTCAGCGGACCGCCCCCCAAGCCGGGAGCGCCGCGCATGACCTATTTTATGAGCTTTAAGAACGGGATGGATACCCTCTCCCGCGCCTGCACGGAGTTCATCGGCCCTCATTCCCTGCGGCTCAATGCAGCGGTCAAAGCTCTGGAGCCGAAGAGCAGCGGCTACCTGGTGCACCTGAATGACGGCGCACGGCTGGAGGCGGACCACGTGATGATAGCCGCTCCGGCTTATGACGCGGCGGAGATGATCAAAGGATTCGACAGCAACCTTGCAGGGCAGCTCAACAGGATCGAGTGGTCGTCGTCAGCCACCGTCTCCATTCTGTTCCGGCGCGAGGATGTCACGGTTCCGCTCCGGGGGTTCGGCTTCATCGTGCCCCGCGTCGAAGGCAGGCGCATCAACGCAGCCACCTACAGCTCCATCAAGTGGTCCCATCGTTCGCCCGATGACTCCGTCATGATCCGCGTCTTTGTCGGCGGCGGCCACCATGAAGAACTGGTGCACGACCTGGACGATCCAGCCATGATCAAAATGGTGCTTGAGGAACTGGACGTGGTATTGGGCCTGAAGGCTGAGGCGAAGTTCGCGAAGGTCTACCGCTGGTTCCGGGGCATGCCGAAATATACCGTGGGCCACCTGGACCGGATGACCGTGCTCGACCGCACGCTCGCGTCCTATCCGGACATCCACCTCATAGGCTGCTCTTACAAGGGCATCGGCATCGGCGACTGCGTGCATCAGGCCCAGGTGGCGTCGGAAAGGATATTGCAGGGATAACCCGTTATGGCAAACCACCGCATGGACATAAAGATCTATTATGAGGACACGGACTGTGGCGGGGTGGTGTACTACGCCAACTACCTCCGGTACATGGAGCGGGCGCGGACGGAATACATGGCCGATCGCGGCGCACCGGTGAAAGAGCTGATGGACCTGGGCATCATCTTTGTGATCGCCCGCGTGGAGATCGATTACCGCATGTCCGGCAGATACGGCGACACCATCGTGATCGAAACCTGGGTGTCCGAATGCACTGCTGCCAGCATCACCTTTCGGCATGTCATGAAACAAAAGGAGTCAGGCAAGGTGCTCACCGAGGCGATGGCAAAAGCGGTCTGCGTGGATCCGTCGATCAAACCGAAGCGCATTCCGAAAGATATCGCGGAAAAACTCACAGCCTGATCAAAGGTTCAGCCGAAACCCAGCATGCTATTTCTTTTCAGGATTTGACATCTTCGCGCGAATATTTAGATGATGTGCCCTTTGGCCATACATTAAATTTGCAATTTGAAATTTTCAACTTCCAATTTCCAATTGCGGTCGGAGACCGCGCTATGCTTACCCACGACAGCATATCGCTCCGCGACGCAGGCGTGGTCACCATCACCCAGCCCGGGAAGGGCCACCGCTTCACCCTCGACAGCATTCTCCTTGCCGACTTCTGCCGCCTGAGACCGCGCGACAGGGTCCTTGAGCCCGGGGCCGGCACAGGCATCATCTCCCTCCTGCTGGCAAAGAAATTTTCAAAAATATCCATCACTGCCGTGGAAAAGCTCCATCTCTACTCGGAACTCTGCCGGAAGAACATCGAGGAGAACGACGCCTCAGAACGCATCGTTCTTCTGGAGCAGGACATCAGGACAATTGGAAAGGCTCTCGGGCCGGTCGCTTTTGATGCCGTCGTGATGAACCCTCCCTTTCGGGGGTCCGGCACAGGCAGAACAAGTCCTGTGCCGGAACGTTGCGCAGCGCGCCAGGACGAGGCAGGAGGCCTCGCAGACTGGCTCGCTCTCCAGACCTTTTTGAAGAACAGGGGCCGGTTCTTTATCGTCTTTTCCGCGGAGCGGTCGGCTGAACTCATTGCCGGGCTGCGGAGCAGAAGGCTGGAGCCCAAGCGCCTGCGATTCGTCCATCCCTATGCGGACAAGCCTGCGGCACTGGTCCTGGTCGAAGCGGTAAAATCTGCGGGAACAGGAACAGAAGTGCTGCCTCCGCTGGTCGTCCATGAAACCGGCGGTGCTTATACAGAGGAGGTTCGCGGAGTCTTCTCGCAGGCTCCGTAGTATATTTCCGACAAGCAAAAAACAACAACCTCACGGCAAGAACAGAACGTCTGGATGCAAGAGTGGCATGAGAAGGCGTGGCTCTCACTGCGGCCAGCCATCTTGTTCTGAGTATTCCGTGAAGGGCCAACGAATGCTCGCTTGTTACACCCGGCCCTTGTTGAGCTTCTTGCGCCTCATATCCGTCTCGATCAGGCGCCGGGCCGCTTCACGGGTCTCCCCGTCCTGAAGCGCCCGGACATATTCTTCCACCTGCTTCCGCTCCTGCTCGCTCAGGGGCGGCGCTTCCCGTGTTTCCCGCACCATGCTGCCGGAATAAGGGACCTCCCCGATCTTCAGGATGATGCTCTCCACCGCATCCTGGCCAAAGGCCCGGTTGGCCTTCTCGATGATCTCAGGCCGGAGCTGGGAGAGCTGCTGCATCCAGGCGGAGCTGTCCACCAGTACCGTGAGCTTTTTGCCCCGGAGCGACAGCGGCCTGGCGTGGCGGGCAACCACCTTCCCAACGACCTTCTCCCACTGGCCAAAGATGCGGTACTCCTTCAGCTTACCGGCCATTCCCCGCCGAGCAAGGACCCGGCCGATGGTGTCAGATATTTTTTCTACTCTCTTGCCCATGATGCCCCTCTGATTCCGGACTGCCGTTTTCCTAAAATTTACAAATTTCCAATTCCGGACTGATTGGCTCAGAATAGTACACCCCTGCAGGAAAGACAAGCTGAAAATGCCGGTGGGTTATCCCGGGAATCTTTCGCGATTGACAGAAGCGCCCGGCTGGGATACTATTTTCCCCGGCAGGCTTTTGTAACTACTCAGGTCATTTTTTATCCGCAGATTACGCGGATTACGCAGAAAACAGCAAACCCGAATTCTGGTTTTTAAATCTGCGCCCATCTGAGAAATCTGCGGATTGAAGGTTTTTTCTCAGATGTGGCTTATCCCATTCTGAAAAGAATCTGAAGAGTTGCGATTTTTGAAGTGCCGTTTTTCATAAATTTGCACTTTCCAATTTACCATTTTCAATTTCCAATTCCGGCCTGTCTCGAGTATCGGGGTTTGTCCGGGTTAGGACAGGAGCCCATGAAAGACCTTAAAAGCCTGATCGAGAACCAGCGGCGCTTTTTCCTGACCGGAAGAACTCGTGATGTCTCCTTCCGGATCGAGGCGCTGAAACGGCTGAAACAGGCCGTGGAGTCACATGAGCAGGAACTGTACAAGGCCCTGGACAGCGATCTCCGGAAGCCCGCCATGGAGAGCTTCATGTCAGAGATCGGCATGATCACTCGCGAGATATCCTTTGTGATGCGCCATCTCCGCTCATGGACCAGGCCGGAAAAAGCGCGAACCAATCTTTTAAACTTCCCGGCCAGAAGCCGGATCTATGCTGAACCCTATGGGGTCACACTGATCATCGGCCCCTGGAACTATCCTCTCCAGCTTACCCTGCTGCCCCTGATCGGCGCGATCGCTGCGGGAAATTGCTCCATCGTCAAGCCTTCGGAGATCGCGCATGCAACGTCGGGCATCGTAGCAAAGATCATAGGCGAGGCCTGTGGCGAGGAACACGTTGCTGCTGTTGAAGGCGGGAAAGGGGTGGGCGAGCAGCTCCTTGCCGAGCGGTTCGACCATATTTTCTTTACCGGCAGCGCGGCCGTGGGCTGGATCGTGATGCAGGCCGCATCACAGCATCTCACGCCAGTGACCATGGAACTGGGCGGCAAGAGCCCGGCCATTGTCGATGCTGATGCGGACCTGTCAATGGCTGCCCGGCGCATCGCCTGGGGAAAATTCCTGAATGCCGGCCAGACCTGCGTTGCGCCGGACTACCTGCTGCTCCATGCCGCAATAAAGGATCCCTTTCTAGCTCTTCTTCGGACAACGATCAAGGACTTTTACGGCGATGATCCGCAAAAAAGCCCTGATTACGCCCGGATCGTGAACAACGCGCAATTCGACCGCCTCGCGGGCTATCTGCGCGACGGCGATATTTTGATCGGCGGCGAGATCGACCGCCGGACGCGGTATATCGGGCCTACAGTGCTGCTGAACAGTTCCTGGGATGCGCGGGTCATGCAGGAGGAAATATTCGGACCCCTGCTGCCGGTCCTGATCTTTGACGATCTCGACGACGTCATCGGGAAGCTCATCAGCATGCCCAGGCCGCTTTCACTCTACTATTTCTCCCGGAACCGGAAAAAGCAGAAGCGGATCATCAGGGATGTCCCCTTCGGCGGCGGGACCATGAACGACACGATCCTGCATATGGTCAATCCGCACCTGCCCTTCGGCGGCGCCGGGCAGAGCGGCTTCGGCAGCTACCACGGAAAAGCGAGCTTCGACGCCTTTTCTCATAGAAAAAGCATTCTGGCGAGACCCACCCTGCTCGACAACCCGCTCCGGTATCCGCCCTATGCGGGAAAATTACGATGGCTCAAGAAATTTTTCACGTGGGACCGGTAGGCGATTACGTTTATAACATAACAGCGACAAAGGATTGTCGATGTCTGTGTCTCAGTCAAAAGCCCTGTAATAGGCAAGATGTTCTCGCCAAGGCGCAAAGAGCGCCAAGAAAGGCCCTGTCTTTTGTAACTGCTCAGGTCCCCCTATTCGTCGTCCCCGAGTGCCTCTATCGGGGACCCAGTGTCTTTTATGAACCCCTGGATTCCCGATAAAATCATTCGGGAATGACGGCTTTAAGCGAAAACTACCTGAGTAGTTACAGTCTTTTTTGATTTTAACCCTGGACGTAAAGGTTTCCTTTGCGTCCTTTGCGAGCTTTGCGAGAGACGCTTTTTGGCTTCGGCCTGCCCCATCTTTGCCCCGCCCAGCGGGGCTTGTCCTGTCCGGAAAACCCCGCGCACGACCCTGTTGACCCCTCCTCCCTGACCCGGAACAGGCTGGACATCAGGAATGGGGAGCGATATAATAGGCAATCACCAACGCATCATGCTCGACGCCGCAAGAAAAAGGAGGTCTCATGCCTGAACTGCGCAAGGACCCCATCACCGGCCGCTGGGTCATCATCTCATCGGAGCGAAGCAAGCGGCCCATTGATTTCCATGAGCAGCGCACAAAGAAGCGTGCCGGCTTCTGCCCCTTCTGTGCCGGCAACGAGCACACGACACCGCACGAGATCCTTGCCTATCGGGACAATGGACAGGCCAACGGCCCCGACTGGCGCATTCGCGTGGTACCGAACAAGTTCCCGGCGCTCCAGGTGGAGGGAGACGTGAACAAGCAGGGCGAAGGCATGTTCGACAAGATGAACGGCATCGGCGCCCATGAAGTGATCATCGAGAGCCCCAATCACAACGCTACCCTTGCCGCGCTTCCCGAACGGTCCATGGAAGAGGTGCTCTGGGCCTACCGGGACAGGATGGACGACCTGAAGAAGGACCGGCGCTTCCAGTATACGCTGATCTTCAAGAACGAAGGCCTCGCTGCGGGCGCAACCCTGGAACATACCCACTCGCAGCTCATCGCTCTGCCCATCGTGCCCATCCAGGTGCAGGAGGAACTGGACGGATCAAGGAAGCATTACAAGCTGAAGGAACGCTGCATTTTCTGCGACATCATCAAGCAGGAGATCCAGACCGAGACGCGCGTCATTCTCGAAAGTGCGCACTTCATCGCCCTTGCCCCCTTTGCCCCGCGCTTCCCCTTCGAAACATGGATCATGCCGAAGAAGCATATCTCCTGCTACGCCTGCACGACGACCGATGAGTTCCGCGATCTCGCCTCGCTCTTCCAGAACGTGCTGCGCCGGATCGACCGCGCCCTGGCCGTACCGCCCTATAATTACGTCATCCATACCTCGCCCTTCAAGGACGAAGAGAACGACTACTATCACTGGCACATCGAACTCATGCCGAAGCTCACGAACGTTGCCGGCTTTGAATGGGGATCGGGATTCTACATCAACCCGACGCCGCCGGAGGAGGCGGCAAGGTTCCTTCGGGACGTGAAACCATGAAGGCCCTCTTTGCCGCGTCCGAGGCGGCCCCCTTTGCCAAGACCGGGGGGCTCGCTGATGTGGCGGGCACCCTTCCACCGGCCCTGGCGGCTCTGGGCCACGATGTCCGCCTGGTGCTTCCGCTGTATCAGGCCGTTGACCGGGAGCGCTTCGGCCTGCAGCACGCAGCGACCTTCACCGTGCCCCTCGGGTCCTGGAAGGAGCGTTGCGATGTGCTGACCGGCTCCCTGCCCGGCGGCGTAACGACCTATTTCGTCCGCAAGGACGTCTATTTCGACCGGCCCGGGCTCTACGGCACGACGCGCGGCGACTTTCGCGACAATGCCGAGCGATTCATCTTCTTCTCGCGAGCCGTCCTTGAGCTCTGCCGCGCCCTTGATTTCAGGCCCGACATCATTCACTGCAACGACTGGCAGACGGCGCTTGTTCCCTTTTATGTTAAAAAACTGTATGGGGAGAGCGAACTCTTCAGGCGCACCAGGACCGTCTTCACGATACACAACCTCGGTTACCAGGGCGTCTTTTTGCAAGAAGACATGCGCTACACAAGCCTTGGCATGGACTCCTTCACGCCCCAGACGCTGGAATACTGGGGCAAGATGAATTTGATGAAAGGCGCCCTATTGACCGCCGATGCGATCACCACGGTAAGCCGCTCGTACAGCCGCGAGATCCAGACGCCCGAGTACGGATACGGACTGGAAGGCGTCCTCATGGACCGCGCGGCTGATCTCTACGGGATCGTGAACGGCATCGACTATGGGACATGGGACCCTGCTCACGATCAGGCCATAGCGCAGCAGTTCGATGCTGATGCTCCGGCAGGAAAGATCGCCTGCAGATCCGCTCTCCGGAAGATCACCGGCCTTCCGGAATCAGAGGCGCCGCTTGCCGGCATGGTGGCGCGCCTTGCCGCCCAGAAGGGGCTGGACATCCTGACAGAGGCCCTCCCCGGACTGCTCGAGCAGGGCCTGCAGGTCGTGATCCTCGGAACAGGCGATGATAAATATCTCAAGCTCCTTGCGCTTGCCGAGAAGCAGTACCCGGACCGGATGCGCCTCATTTCCCGATTCGATGACCCGGCGGCCCGGGCCGTATACGCCGGCTCGGACCTGTTCCTGATGCCTTCGCTCTATGAGCCTTGCGGTCTCGGACAGATGATCGCCCTGCGGTATGGTTCCGTCCCTGTTGTCCGTAATACGGGCGGGTTGGCCGATACAGTGATCGATCATCCCGGCGGGATGGGCACAGGTTTTCTGTTCGAGGAATACTCTGCCGAGGCCCTAACGGAGTGCGTCCAGCGCGCGCAACGGGCCTTTCAGGACAAGAAGGAGTGGGCCGCTCTGATGCGGAACGGCATGAAACAGGATTTTTCCCTTGAACGGATGGCAGGGGAATACGTAGCGGTCTATGAAAAGCTCTTGGGAGCGCATTGATCCGAACAGACGGAAACGAAGAAGCTCTCGCCACCCCCGCTCCCCCGGCCCGTGTCCGATCTTTATTGAATCCGGGGCGGGCGTGTCAGACATCTTATTGATGCGGGACGGAGACGGAGGAAGACACTAAGGCACGAAGAAGATCAGTTAAAGAGTTCTGCTTTTCTTTGTGTCTTCGTGACTTTGTGGTAAAATTTCCTTTTTTCGTAAAAATGCATTGCCCTGATAGCGACGCCATGAAGACGACGGAAAAAACAGAACTGCAGCTCCTGAGCGAGATCAGCCGGATCTCGAACTCCTCCATCGAGCTGCAGGAGAAGCTGCAGCGCATCGTGGAGGCCGTGACACGGGGCATGGAAAAGGACGGGGCATCGCTCTTCCTGATCGACCGCTCGGGCCGCAACGTGTACCTTGCCGCCGCCATCGGCCTGAACCAGGAATCTGTCGGCAAGCTGAGCTTCCCCCTCGGACAAGGCATCGCCGGCTGGGTGGCAGAGCAGAAGGTCCCGCTTGCCCTGGAAGACCCCTTTTCCGACCCCCGGTTCCAGTATGTGCCTGAGACCGGCATCGAGCGATTCAAGTCCCTGGCAGCCGCGCCGATCCTGGACGGCGAGAATTGTCTCGGCGTCATTTTTGTGCTCTCCGCCGCGGTCTGGCACATCACGTCTTCGGACATAACGCTCGTCACCACTACGGCGAACCAGATCAGCGGCGTGATCCGCAGCGCGCAGCTTCTGCGCAACGTGCAGCAGCGCCTGTCAGAGCTCGGCACGATCCATGAGATATCCATGGCCATGACATCGACGCTGGACCTTTCGCAGCTATTATCGCTCATTGCAAAGAACAGCGCCCAGGCCCTTCACGCTGAAGGGTGCAGCATTCGACTTTTGAAACTTCCTGAAACCCAGTCCCTCGAAACAGCACCCGCTTACAGCCTCTACGGCGAAGGCGTAAAGGACCTTGATGCGCGCATCGGCGAGTCACTGGCGGATATGGCCATCCAGGGCAGACAGCCGGTCCTTATCGGCAGTTCATCGCCGCAGACGCAGCTCCCCCTTCCTGCCGGCGGATCAGCCATCAGCGTGCCGCTCCTCTTTCATGAACGCGTGATCGGCGTTATCACCGTGTACAACAAACAGGGAGGACAATCCTTTGCCGAGGACGATCTTCAGTTCCTCTCTACCATTGCCGGCGGCGCAGCCACGGCAGTGGAGAACGCGGCAATGTACGAGCGCATGCAGGACCTTGCCCTGAAGGCGGAAACGCGGGCCCGCGAGCTCTCAATGCTCTTCGATATTTCCTCGGCCCTCAGCTCGACCCTGAACCTTGACCGGCTGCTGCGCATCATTCTCACGTCCGTGACCATGGGCGGCACCGGCCTGGGATTCAACCGGGCCATGCTTTTGCTGACCAATGAGCGGTCCAACTTCCTCCAGGGCATGATGGGCGTGGGCCCCATAAATTGGGACGAGGCAGGCAAGGCCTGGAGCGAGGCGACAGGCAAGCACACGAACCTGATGGAATGGATCCGCACCGGCGATCTCTTTGAACGGCGCGACGTGGCAATGAACGCCCTGGCCCGCGGCATCCGGATGCCGCTGGACCCGAAGGAAGGCGTGCTGGCCCTGACCGTTCTGGAGAAGCGGCCCTACAACATAATCGACGCCTCTGCTTCGCCGCTTGTTGGCCGCAAGCTTCGTGAGCTGCTTGGCGTGAACAGTTTCGCTGCGGTCCCGCTCATTGCGAAGGATCGGGTGCTCGGCGTCATCGTTGTGGACAACATGTTCACCCAGCGCCCGATCACCGACCGCGACATGCGTTTTCTCGCCACCTTTGCCTCCCAGTCGTCCCTCGCCATCGAGAACGCGATCATCCACACGAACCTCGAGACCCTCACCCGGGACATCCGAACCATGCACAAACAGCTCGTACACTCGGAAAAAATGGCTGCCCTCGGTACAATGATGGCTGAGATCGCCCATGAGATCAGGAACCCCCTCGTATCGATCGGCGGATTTACGCGGCGTCTTGCAAAAAAAGTGCGGAATGAAGACACCAAGCGGTATATCGATATCATCATGAGCGAAGTGACCAGGCTGGAAGGCATCATCAACGACAACCTTCAATACATCAAGGAGGCGCCTGCGCAACGCGGTGAGGAGGACCTGAACGCCGCCGTCGAGGACATACTGACCCTCTACGCTGAAGAGCTGCTCCAGAAGAACATCCGTGTCGAAAAGAGCCTTGACGCTGCGATCTCGCCGCTGTTGATCGACGTTGCCCAGATGCGCCAGGCAATCATCAACCTGGTGACGAATGCCATGGAGGCGATGGAGAGCGGCGGCGTCCTGACCATCCGGACCTATCGGATACCCGGCTCCGGACAGGTAGCCGTCGAGATCGGCGATACGGGCGTCGGGGTCACCCCCCAGGCCATGGAGAGCATGTTCAACCCTTACTACACCACGAAGCAGCGGGGCACCGGCCTGGGACTTCCCATCACACGCCGGATCATCACTGCTCATGGAGGCACCATCGAGGTCGGCCGACGGGACGAAGGCGGCGCGGTCTTCACGATCAAACTGCCTTATATGACCCGCAAACCGGCAGGGCCATGAGACCACCGGCCCGGACAACGAGGCCGACTATCGCTGTACGATGACCGTTCCCGCTCCCCCGGCTCCGGTTCCCCGGCCCGCATCATAGTAGTATTTTATCCGGGGCGGGCGAGAGTCCCGCGTCCACTACTATTGGCAAAGGTGCGGGACCCGTATCCGATCTTTATTGAATCCGGGGCGGGCGTGTCAGATTATATTTTTGGACGCGGGACGAAGAAAAAAGGCGCAAGAAACGCAAGACAGATACACCCTTTTGCGAATTTTGCGCATCTTTGCGGCTGTCCGCTTGGGTAAAATTTTTGTAATTTCTTTAGCTACGAAACGGAGGCCCACTATGAAAAAGATCCTGGTGATCGACGATGAGGAGAACATCCGCCAGCTGTACAAGGAAGAGTTTGAGGAGATGGGGTTCGAGGTCACCGTTGCCGGCGACGGTCCCTCGGCCCTTGCCGCGATGGAGAAGGTAAAATTCGACCTCGCCACGCTGGACATGCGCATGGAAGGCATGGACGGGATCGAGACCTTGCGCCGGATGAAGGAAAAGGACAAGGGCCTTCCCGTGATCATCTCGTCGGCCTATGAACAGTACAAGAACGACTTCGGAAGCTGGGCCTCCGACGCCTACATCGTGAAATCGGCCGACATGACGGCTCTCCGCGAAACGGTGGGAAAGATCCTGGGATGAACGAGAGCGTTGAAGTAACGATCGAGAAACTTGTTCACGGCGGCAGCGGACTGGCGCGGCTCGAATCGGGCCAGCCGATCTTTGTGCCCGGCGTGCTGCCCGGAGAGCGCGTCGCGGCGGTCATCAGGCGCAGGAGAAAGGGAGTATACGAGGGCCGGCTTGAGAAGGTACTGTTTCCCTCAGCGGACCGCATTGATCCGCCCTGCAGCGGCGAGATCGAGTGCACCGGCGCCACATGGCAGCATATCGCCTATCCCGCGCAGCTCCGCTTCAAGCAGGAGATCCTGCTCGATACGCTCAGACGCATCGCAGGACTTGAACCAGCACGTGCGCTGCCCGTCATCCCATCTCCGTCGCTGGACCATTACCGCCTCAGGACCCAGTTCAACGTCAGGACCATCGGAGGTCGTCAGCAGATCGGGTTTTTCCGGCAGGGCTCCTATGATCTCGTGGAAGTCCGGAACGCCTTTCTGGTCCACCCTGCCATCAACAGGACACTTGACGCCCTGCGGAAGCGTGCTGACATGCTGCCCCGGCTGCAGGAAATCCATATGAACGCGGGCTCTGGCGGAGAGGTCCACCTGCTCCTCTTGAGCGATGAACCGTCGCTCCCCCCGCAGGAGGCGCTGTTCGCTACGCTCCAAACCGACGTGCCCGAGCTTGCGGGGATGACGGGATATGCGCGCCGAAAAAAGTCCTTTTCTCTCGGCAGGAACTACCTGGTCCTCGAAAACGATGGCCTGACCTATCATGCAACAGAGGGAAATTTTTTCCAGATCAACTGGGGCCAGAACAGGAACATGGTAAAGACTGTGCTCGACTTCGCTGGACTCCAGGGCAGCGAGACCGTCCTGGACCTCTACTGCGGCATCGGGAATTTCACCCTGCCGCTTGCCCGGTCCGCCAGGGCCGTGATCGGTGTTGAGTCGGGATTTTCTGCCGTTGATGACGCGCGGGAGAATGCGAAACGGAACAACATCACGAACGTTGAATTCATTGCCGATGACCTGCAGAAGGGACTGAAAGCCCTCATTGCCCGCAAACTGCGGTCCGAAGTGATCGTCCTTGACCCTCCCCGGGCCGGGGCCACGCTCAAGACCCTGGAGCGCGTCCTTGCCTTTGTACCGCAGAAGATCGTCTACGTCTCCTGCAACCCCGCCACCCTCGCCCGGGACCTGAAGTTCTTCGCCCTCTTCGGCTTCCGCCTCGACCGGATCCAGCCCATCGATATGTTCCCCTGGACCTATCACATTGAGTGCGTGGCTGAGATGGTGAGGGAGGGATGAGGGGAATGCGGATTTCGGAGTGCGGAA
Organism: Nitrospirae bacterium GWC2_57_13; assembly: GCA_001805055.1. Classification (GTDB taxonomy): domain Bacteria; phylum Nitrospirota; class UBA9217; order UBA9217; family UBA9217; genus GWC2-57-13. Next base: position 171 of record MHDZ01000026.1, on the reverse strand, counting down.
TAAATACCGGGGAAAGAATGGGACACGGATAACAGCGGATGAACGCGGATTTACACGAATGGGGCGAAAACAAAAAACTCATTGCCGCGGATTTGCACGGATGGACACATGAAGAAGCATAGAGCATAGTGCACAGCGCAGAACGCTTGTAACCCTCGGCTCCATGCGCCA
>MHDZ01000025.1:5943-32413 GCA_001805055.1 Nitrospirae bacterium GWC2_57_13 | reverse complement strand
GTACGGACTCGAAATTGCGGTCCACGGCAGCGACGAATTCAGCGGGCGTCATCTCAGAGCGCAGCGTGCCCGGGGTCTCGGGTTTTTCCTTATTGTTCTTCCGCTCCATGGGCATATGCAGAGCCACTTCGCGTTTGCGGTCCGCAGCGAGGCGCGCAACATCCTTGGAGTGAGGCAGGCTGGGCAGGATGGAAAAGGTGATGTCAGCGGGAAGCTCGGCCAGTTCGCGGGCGGCCTTGAGGTCTCCGCCAAGGTCGTCGATCACAATGGCGATCTTGAGCGTCTCGGCCTCGCGAACTTTCGGCGCAGGCTTGGCAGGTTCCGCAGGTTTTGGCGGTTTCTCGGCGGGAGCGGGTTGTTTCTGCCGGGGCTCCGCTTTTTCCGTTTTCTGGGCCTGGGCCGGCTGCTTTTTCGGCTCTTCCTTGCGCGTGCTCCTGCCAGGCCCCCAGAGCACGAAGATGATGGCAAGGGCAATGATCGCTATACCCGCCAGTATCCAGCGGTCGATGCGGGAGTTCTTCCGGGAACGTCCTTTTTCTGATCGTCGTTTAGCCATGAATGCAGACCTTTATCCCGCTGCCGAACCTTTCTTGAGTACCCTCGTGACAGGACAGTTATACAATATGCGCGCTCAAAAAACCAGTGGATTTTCACATCCTCTCAGGCCCCGGCGAAGCAGAAAGGGGAGGGGCAGCGCAAGCCGCTGGCTGAAATCCTGCTGAAGGAAGTATAGCGCCCGCGAGAAGGTCAGCGAAGGCGAAGCTTCTCTGCAGAAGGGTCCATCCAGAGGCGTGAAGGGGCGTCGTCCGTCCCGCTCTCCGTCCATTGACAAATACGAACCCCCTATGTTATAAACACTTACCGTCTGCCAGGCTGATCGCATTGCTGGTTTCCCTCCCGCCGGGCCGGCATTCGGAATAGTAAGATATTTCAGGAAGGAAAACAGCCCTATGAGCTTCGAATACGTACAGGAGATCCCCCGTCCTAAAGAGATCCTCGCGAGCATCCCGCTGCCGGCCGATCTGGCAGAGGTGAAGGCACAGCGGGACCGCGAAATTGCAGCAGTCTTCACCGGCAAGGACAGTCGTCTGGTGCTGGTCATCGGCCCCTGTTCGGCCCATGAAGAGGACGCGGTCTGCGACTACATCTCGCGCCTTGCCAAGCTCCAGGCAAGGGTAAAGGACCGTATCCTCCTGGTCCCCCGGATATACACGAACAAGCCGCGCACCACCGGCATCGGGTACAAGGGCATGGCACATCAGCCGAACCTGAACCAGGAGCCGAACATCGTCGAAGGGATCAAGGCCATCCGCAATATGCATATCCGCGCCCTGAGAGAGTCGCACCTTCCGGCAGCCGACGAGATGCTCTATCCGGGGAACTATCCTTATCTTGCCGATGTGCTGAGCTACGTGGCTGTCGGCGCCCGGTCCGTCGAGAACCAGCAGCATCGACTCACGGCAAGCGGACTTGATGTTCCCGTGGGCATGAAGAACCCGACGAGCGGCGACATGGACGTGATGTTCAATTCCGTGCAGGCTGCGCAGGCGTCCCATGTGTTCAGCTACAACGGCTGGGAAGTGAAGACCGCAGGCAATCCGCTGGCCCATGCCGTGCTGCGGGGAGCCGTTGATCAGCATGGACTTGCCGTCTCCAACTATCACTACGAAGACCTCATGCCCTTCGCCGCGGCCTACGAGAAGCGCGGCCTGCCGAATCCGGCGATCATCGTGGACACGAACCACGCCAACTCCAACAAAAAATATGCCGAACAGCCGCGTATTGCCAGGGAAGTGATGTACAGCCGAAAGCTCTCTCCTCTCCTGCGCAGCCTGGTCAAGGGCTTCATGATCGAGAGTTACATTGAAGAAGGGACCCAGAAGGTGTCCGATGCGGTCTACGGGAAGTCCATCACCGACCCCTGCCTGGGATGGCCGGCAAGCGAGAAACTGGTGATGGACCTGGCGGAAATGGGGTAGGAGCAGAGAGCAGAGAGATTCAAACCCTATGCGCCATGCACCATGCGCTCTGCATTATCTTATGGAACTTTTTGAAGCCATACACGACCGCAAAAGCATCCGGCGGTTCAAGGACACGCCGATGCCTGATCACGACATTGCGTGGATGATCAACGCGGGCAGGTTGGCGCCTGCCTCCTGCTCCGTACGCCCTGCCCTTGCTCCATGAACTATGCTCCATGCGCCCCCAGCGAATCTTACCTTGACGTCCAAAGACCCTTCTGTAATACTTGTCTCACTACAGCTCGCGCTCTCTACGAGAACACCACGAGCGCCATACATTCGTGAGGAGGTCCTGCATGAAATCCCCTATTCTGTTCTTCGTGCTCATGTTTCTGGTTCTCTTTACGCCAGCCTATGCCGCGCAATCCACCATCACCGAAGCTGACGGTAATGCATGCATGGGGGATGATAAGTCCAGGAAGCAGACCGAGCAGGCGGCCCTTGCTGACGCCAAGAAAAGAGCCGTCGAGTTCGCGTCGACCTACATCAAGAGCGAAACGCAGATCAAGGACTTCGCGCTTGAGAAAGACCTTCTTTCAGCTTATGCAAACGCAGAGGTGAAGATCATCCAGGAACTGGATAAGTCCTGGTATAAGGACCCTTCATCAGGCGATTGCTGCAAGATAAGGATCAAGGCGGAGATCATTCCCGATATAAAAGCAATGGAGGCCCTGTCAAAGAACACCCGGTTCAGTGACGATCCGTCGGCCCCCTTGCAGGTCAAGGCATGGACAGACAAGAAGGCATATACGGCCGGAGAGAAAATCAAGGTCTACATCAGGGGAAACAAGCCCTTTTATGCCCGTGTTCTGTATAAGGATGCCGGCGGTGACACGCTCCAGCTTCTGCCCAATCCGTACCGGGCGGAGAATTATTTCAACGGCGGGGGGATCTACGAGATACCTGCGGGGAACGACAAGTTCGACCTGGAAGTAAGCCCGCCGTTCGGCGCGGAGAATGTCATGGTCTATGCAAGCTCGACCCCTCTTGGAGAGATCAACGTTGAAACCCGGGGCGCAGTGTATCAGGTGAAGACGCAGACAGGGGACATCGGCATGAAGACACGGGGTGTCAAGCTGGCGGAAAAGACGGACAGCAAGGGCGCCTCCGCAGCCTCGGAGTTCTTTGAGGACGAGGTGGTTGTGAAAACCGGGAGATGATCATGTTGCGATCAGTGCGATTATTCCAAAAGAGGGCATTCATCTTATGGTCATGGGCCATAATGACGGCCTGCATTTCCCTGCCCGGAAGCACGGCGTTTGCCGGTGAAAAGCCGGAAGTCTTTGTGCAGATGGGGCATTCAAAAAGTATCTACTCCGTAGCGTTCAGCCCTGACGGCCGCTCTGTCGTGTCCGGAAGTCATGATAATACCATCAAGCTTTGGGAAGAGTCCACGGGCCGGGAGATCAGGACGTTGCAGGGGCATTCTTTAGGTGTGCTCTCCGTGGTTTTCAGCCCGGATGGCCGCTCTGTACTGTCCGGCAGTCTTGATAACACCATCAAGCTTTGGGACGTGTCTACGGGCAGGGAGATAAGGACGTTTCAGGGACATTCAGGCAGCGTTTCCTCCGTGGTCTTCAGCCCCGATGGCCGCTCTGTGCTGTCCGGAAGTTGGGATAAGACCCTGAAACTTTGGGACGTGTCGAGCGGCAAGGAACTGAGAACATTTCAAGGGCATTCAGAGAGCATTTACTCCGTGGTCTTCAGCCCTGATGGCAGCTCTGCACTGTCCGGAAGTTATGATAAGACCCTGAAGCTTTGGGACGTGTCTACGGGCAGGGAGATAAGGACATTTCAGGGACATTCAGAAAGCGTTTCCTCCGTGGTCTTCAGCCCTGATGGCCGCTCTGCGCTGTCGGGAAGTGCTGACAAGAGCATTAAACTGTGGGATCTGTCTGCGGGCAAAGAGGTGATGACGCTCAAGGGGCATTCAGGCCGTGTAAAATCTGTAACTTTCAGCCCTGACGGCCGCTTTGTACTGTCGGGAAGTGCTGACACGACCATAAAACTGTGGGACCTGTCCACGGGCAGTGCGGTGAGCACGATGAAGGGGGACCAGGGAGGTGTGAGCTCCGTTGCGTTCAGCCGCGATGGCCAGTATGCGCTGTCAGGAGGCGACGTTATCGTCGTCAGGCTTTGGGACCTGTCAACAGGCAGCATGGTGAGGACGTTTCAGGGGCATTCGTATTTTGCCGACGCCGTGGTTTTCAGCCCAAATGGTCGGCATGCGCTGTCATGCGATCTGGATGTCATGAGGATCTGGGACGTGTCCAAGGGCAGGGAGGTGTGGTCCGCCAACGAGCGTTGGGTCTCCTCGGCAGCGTTCAGCCCTGACGGCCGCTCTGTGCTGACGGGGAGTGTCGGTCAAACCATCAAACTGTGGGACCTGTCCACGGGCAAGGAGGTGAGGACGTTCAAGGGGCATTCAAGCAGCGTTACCTCCGTGGTCTTCAGTCCCGATGGCAGGCATTTCCTGTCGACAGCGGGTTATCCCGACAACAGCACGAAGCTTTGGGAAGTGTCGACGGGAAGGACGGTGAAGACGTTCAATAGTTTTGATGTACACTTTACACGTTTCAGTCCTGATGGCCGCTCGGTGCTGTCGGGAAGCCCGGATTACACCATGAAACTATGGGAGGTATCCACAGGCAGTGAGGTGCGGACGTACAAGGCATATTCAAGCAGTAATACTTCCGCGGTATTCAGTCCTGACGGCCGCTCGGTGCTGTCAGGAAGCGCTGATAACACCATCAAACTGTGGGACTTGGCCACTGGCACAGAGGTGAGGACGTTCACTGGGCATGCAGGCACGGTGACCTCCGTGGCCTTCAGTCCTGACGGCAGGTATGTGCTCTCGGGAAGCAGTGATACGACTATGATACTGTGGAACGCATCTTCGGGCGAAAAGGCACGGACGTTTTCGGGACATGCCAATTGGGTCACTTCCACGGTCTTCAGCTCCGACGGACGGCATGCCCTGTCGGGAAGCATGGATCACACCATCAAGCTTTGGGACGTATCCACCGGCAGGGAAATAAAAACGTTTTACGAGGAGACGGGAGTTACGCTCTCCGTAACGTTCAGCCCTGACGGGCGGCATGCGCTGTCGGGACACGCAAATGGGGCAGCGAAGATATGGAATGCAGACACGGGAAACGAGATCGGCGCACTGGTTGGTTTTGACGACGGCGAATGGATCGTCATTACCCCGGAAGGCTACTTCAACGCCTCTCCCAACGGCGCAAAGAACCTTAACGTACGGATCGGCAACAAGGTCTACGGCATAGACCAGTTCTATACCAAGTTCTATAGACCGGAGCTTGTACAACTTGCCCTGGCCGGCAAAGAAGTTCCCAAAGGCGATACCTTCGGAGATATTCTGGTCAAAAATCCTACTCCCATTGTCCGGATCGCATCGCCTGTTTCAGGAGAAACTATTGACACAGGCAGCATCACCCTATCCTTGAAGATCATCGACAACGGCGGCGGGATCGGGAATGTGAATATATATCTCAACGGCGCCCAGGTGGCGAATGAGACGAGAGGTGTGATGGTAAAAGGCAGGGAAGCGGCTCATGAAACGATGCTCACGTTCATTGTCCCGCTTCTCGATGGAAATAACGAGATCAGGGCCGTCGCTTTCAACAAAGAGAATTCCATGGAGTCGAACCCGGCGCTGATTTCCGTCATCTCCAAAGCGCTTCTCCGGAAGCCGGACCTTTACGCCCTCGTGATCGGCATCAACGAATACAAGAACAAGTCCATATCGCTGACCTATGCCGTTCCTGATGCACTGGCATTTGCAGAGACCTTGAAGAGGGCCGCGGCGCCGTTATTTGATAAAACCGATATTCAAACGCTCACGACGCCTGAGGCGACGACCAAAGAGGCCGTCACCAAAGCTTTTGAAGAGCTTCGCCTGAAGATCAAGCCCAACGACCTCTTCGTATTCTATGACGCTTCCCACGGTGTTGTGGACGTGGTGAACGACGAAGAACAGTACTTCCTGCTCACGAGCAATGTGCTGCTTCTGTCCTCCCGCCACATCGGCGAAGACGCCATGGGGCAGAAGGATCTTGCCAAGCTCATCGGGAACATTCCCGCCCAGAAGAAGATCGTGATCCTCGACACCTGCAATGCAGGCAAGGGCGGCAAGGAACTCCAGATCGCGCTCCTGCAGCAGACGAGGGGGCTGACGGAATCAACGGCAGTGAAGCTTCTCCAGCGGGCCATCGGCTCCGCGGTCTTTTCCGCATCATCCGACACCCAGCAGGCGCTCGAAGGGTACAAGGGGCATGGCCTCTTCACCTATGTGCTGATGGAAGGGCTCCGGGGCAAGGCGGACATCAAGAAGGACGGGTTCATCACCGTGCTGGGCCTCGCGGACTACGTGGAAGAGCAGGTGACGAAGCTGTCCGAAGAGGTTTTCAAGCGTCAGCAGACGCCGACGATCCAGACCGGCGCGAACTTCCCGATCGGGAAGGTGCAATAATTCAGGAGGATGCCTGTATTGAAAAGTGATCAGCGACTATACGCTGCCGCGAAACAAGCAGGGTTTGGTGCAATCGTGATCCGAGATCATCGGGGGATCTCATAATAACCATGCAAGAACAAGAAGTCAGATCCCAGTTCCGCCGATAAGAAGTTCTCTGCAAACGGCTGTCGTTCATCCCAGAAGGAGCCTCTCGTGAAGAAAATGTCGTTTTTCTATCTGATGTTCGCCGGGCTGTCTGCGGCAACAGCCGCGTTCTGCTTTTACCTGGTCTCTCTTGTGGTCAATACGCAGCAATCCAGCGGCGCGTGGCTCTTCGCGGCTTTCGGTCTTTTGTTCAGCGTGCTTCCTGCCTTCGCGCTGATACGGCTGCTCGCGTCAAAGTCCGTATTTTTCGCCCGAATAGAAAAAATAATCTCGCCTGAGCCCGCAGAGCCCCAGGATGTGAGATTCGGTCCGCACTGGATGATGTTGATAGGCATGATCGTGATCGCGTTGATCGTTATCTCCGTTGTTATACGCGTGATCATGAGCCTGTTGTAGCGGAGGCCCTGGATTAAGAGGAGAAAGAACCATGAAGCGAATTGAATATATTTTGTCATCTGGATTGATCGTGCCGGCCTTGTTTGCGGTGAATGCCTATGCTGAGTCCCCCCGCGAGCAGCCAACGCGAGCTCGTCCGCACTCGCTTCTGGAGGCACACCTGAGTCGAACGAACCGTATCAACCACCCGTCAAACAAAATTGCTTCTGTACGCAGAACTTTGATCCGGTGGAATGTGATGGCGGGGCCGTCTTCTCCAATGCTTGCTTTGCCGGCAGTGCGGGAGCAAAAAACTGCCACACGACAGGCTCCGGCAAGGACCCCGGCGGCAGCGCGCAGCAGGGGAGCATCAGTGGTATGGGATTTCAGATCAGGAGGGTGAGGTATATTATGGAACTTTTTGAAGCCATACGCGACCGAAAAAGCATCCGGCGGTTCAAGGACACGCCGGTGCCTGACCACGACATCGCGCGGATGATCGAGGCGGGCAGGCTCGCGCCGAGCGCGAACAATGTGCAGCCCTGGAGCTTTCTGGTCGTGAAGGACCGCACGGTCCTGAAGCAGATGGCTCAGGCGGTCCGGGACATGCTGGACCGGATGATTCCCCATGCCGAGGACGAGAGGCATGCCCAGCGCCTCACGGCCTACAAGAGCAATTACTACGTTTTTTTCGAGAATGCGCCGGCATGCATTGTGGTTCTGATGGACCCCTATGGCGCGTCCTCGGTCAGGCTGCTTGAAAAGATGGGCTATTCCATTGAGGAGATGGAGCGGCTCAGGCCTCATCCGGGGCTCCAGAGCGTATCAGCGGCGATCCAGAACCTCCTGCTTGCGGCCCATGCTCTGGGCTACGGCGCCTGTTGGATGACCGGGCCGCTCGTGGCGCAGGAGGCCTTCGAGAAGCTTTTAGGTTATGGGAAGGAACGAACGGCCGTGGCCCTGATCCCTGTGGGCGTGCCGGCCGAGAATCCGCCGTCGCGGGCGAGGAAATCACGTGATGAGATCATGAAGATCGTCGGGTGATGATTTTCAAAGAAGGATAAACCTAACCCGCATAAAGCGGAATTGTAAATTGCAAATTGGAAAGTGCAAATTTGCGGAAAACGGCGGTTCAAAAACAGCCGTTTCATCCTTTATTTACAGGCCCTTTATGATCTTATTGAAAATATTCAACCATTTTGAGAAGCTTTTGATTCCTTAGTTACTAACAAGAGCATTTGGCCGCGGATAAGATCTGATAGCAGCGGATTAAAAACAGACAAAAAACCTTTTTGAAGTTGAAAAAGAAATACTGTCCCGTTGAAGGCATGTTCCGCCTGAGTGCCCGGTCTCATCAGCGAAAATCTGCATCCCTCTGCGTCCAACCGCCCTTTTATGTCAAAGGAATAGTCAGGAAGAATGGATCGTTCTTTCTGCATGTTCTGGTCCGGCCGTCTCCGGCCGCCGAGCCATTATCTCTTGCCCGATATGCCCCCGCCCATCCCGGTTCACGCCGTCTTCTCAACAGGATAGCTTCGCAGTTCTTCCATCACTTCGGCGCCCTTGGGGATCACCACGATGCCGCCGGGGCTGACGTAAAATCGGCGCCGGTCCTCGTCGGGGTCATAGCCGACCTCCGTGTCCGGCGGGATGATGACGTCCTTGTCGATGATGGCGCGCCGGATGCGGCAGTGCCTGCCGACCTCCACGTTTTCCATCAGGACCGATTCTCGCACGTCGCTGTAGCTGTTGATGCGTACGTTCGGCGAGAGGACCGAATTCTGCACCCGGCCTCCGCTCACGATGCAGCCCGGCGAAACGGTCGAATCGAGGGCGATACCGAGCCTGCCGCCCTTCTTTTCCTGGGCAAAGACGAATTTTGCCGGCGGGAACTGGGGCCGGTAGGTCCGGATGGGCCATTGCCTGTTATAGAGGTTCAGGAGCGGGTCCACGCTTGCCAGGTCCATGCTGGCCTCCCAGTAAGCATCGATGGTCCCCACATCCCGCCAGTATTTCGCCTCTTTGTTGTTCTCATCCTTGAAATCATAGGCAAAGACCTGTCCGCTTTTGAGCATCTCGGGAATGATGTTCCTGCCGAAATCGTGGGCCGTGTCGCGCAGCGCGTCGAACTCCAGATATTCGATCATTTTTTTTGTATCGAAAAGGTAAATGCCCATGGAAGCAAAGGAAAGGCCCGGCTTCCCGGGGATCGGCCGGGGGGCCTTCGGCTTTTCCTCGAACCCCGTGATGCGGTAGTCCCGGTCCACCTCAACGATCCCGAAAGCCCCGGAATCCTTCTGCGGGACCTCGATGGCCGCGACGGTGGCCACGGCTTTTTTTTCCCTATGATAGCGGAGCATCTCGGAATAATCCATCTTGTAGATGTGGTCGCCGGCAAGGATGAGCAGGTGTTCGGGCGCGTCCTTCTCGATCATGTAGATGTTCTGGTAGATGGCGTCTGCCGTGCCCTGGTACCATTTTTCGCTCACCCGCTGCTGCGGCGGCACGGAAATGACGTACTCGTTCAGCTCGCCGGCAAAGAGGTTCCACCCGAGGCGGAGATGCCTTTCAAGGGAGAGGGACTTGTACTGGGTCAGCACGGCTATCTTGCGGATGCCCGAATTGATGCAGTTCGAAAGGGCGAAATCAATGATGCGGTAGATGCCGCCGAAGGGGACCGCCGGCTTGGCGCGGTGCAGGGTCAGAGGATGGAGCCGCTCACCTTTGCCGCCCGCCAGTATCATCGCCAGAATGCTCATATATGCTCCTTACCGTTCCGGACGGCGTAGTAACTATATCATAGGATAGCAGGGCGATGTGCTCCTGTCAAACAGGCACGGTCCGGCCGCGCTATGAGAATTGTTTTGCAGTTAGAGGACCATTCAGATTAGTATTACGGTGGAAATAACGAGGCGGACATGACGAATCTCCCTGAAAGAGCCCGGTATTTTTTCTTCCCTTGGCGTTTAAAAAGTTGTATCTTATCAAAGTTGTTACGACGTGTTGTGCGAGAAGCCTTCCCGGATCGCACCAGCACGAACTGTGGCGGATTCCTGTCCAGGCAAAGCCCACACTGCGACATATGCGCTACTCGGACACGGTCTGCCAGAGAAAGAACGAACGTTTGTATGCCAAAGATCCTTGAAAAAAAGATGCTGCGGAAGCCCGACGTGCTGTATTTCAAGGTTGCGGCGCCGCTCATTTCAAAGAAAGCGCTGCCCGGCCAGTTCGTGATACTGCGGCTTCACGCGAAAGGCGAGCGCATCCCGCTCTCATTGGCGGACATCGATCCCGCCGACGGCGCCATTTCCCTGGTAGTCATGGCCGTGGGCAAGACAACGAAGGAAATGTCGCTCATGGAACCGGGTGATGAGATCCTTGATCTCTGCGGCCCCCTGGGCAATCCCACTCATATCGAACAGGTCGGCAAGGTCATCCTCGTGGGCGGCGGCTTCGGCGTTGCCCCGCTGTATCCCATAGCACGGGCATTCAGGGCTGCGGGCAACAAAGTCGTCTGCGCGATGGGCGCTCGCTCCAGGGACCTCCTGGTCTACGAGAAGGAAATGGAGTCGGTCTGCAGCCGGGTATTGGTTGCCACCGATGACGGGAGCAAGGGAATGAAGGGGCTGGTGACGCAGGCCCTTCATGGGGAACTGGAGCAGGGCGGAACCGGCCTCGTGGTGGCTGTCGGACCGACGGCCATGATGCGGGCGGTCTCGGACACGACGCGCTCCTTTGGGGTGAAGACCGTTGTGAGCCTGAATCCCATCATGGTGGACGGCACCGGGATGTGCGGCGGGTGCCGTGTGTCCGTGGGCGGCCGGACCTTTTTTGCCTGCATTGACGGTCCTGAGTTCGATGGGCACCTCGTGGACTGGGACATCCTGTCGGCAAGGCAGCGCACGTATACTGCGGAACAGCAGGAATCATTCGACACATGGAAGCACCGGCATGCGGGCCTGCTCTGTGAATGAAAGACGACGTAATGGTTGAAGAAGCGAAAAGGCGCAAAAAGATCGTTCCGAACAAAACACCCATGCCCGAGCAGCCCCCCCAGGTCAGGCGCTTCAATTTTCAAGAGGTGTCGCTTGGATACACGCCGGAGATGGCAATGCAGGAGGCGTCGCGGTGTCTGCAGTGCAAGAAGCCCGGCTGCGTGACCGGATGCCCTGTCAATGTCCCGATCCCCCGGTTCATCAAGGCGATCCGGGAGGGTGACTTCAGCACGGCCATCGGCATTATCAAGGAAACGAACTTCCTTCCGGCGGTCTGCGGCAGGGTCTGTCCCCAGGAGTGCCAGTGTGAGAAGAACTGCGTGCTGGCCGGCAAATACGAACCGGTGGGCATTGGTCGTCTCGAACGGTTTGCCGCCGACGAGTCCTTGAAGAACGGCGGACCCAAAGTACCGAAGGTCGCTCCGTCCACGGGCAGGAAAATCGCTGTTATCGGCAGCGGCCCCTCGGGCCTGACCTGCGCATTTGACCTGGCGCGTAAAGGGCACCGGGTCGTCGTGTTCGAAGCGCTCCATGAACCGGGAGGCGTCCTGGTGTACGGCATACCGGAATTCCGTCTGCCGAAGAAGATCGTGCGCAGCGAGATCGAGGCGCTCAAGAAGATGGGCGTCGAGATCATGAACAACGCCGTCGCCGGCAGACTGTTCAGCATTGATGAGGTCATGAAGGAGTACGATGCCTGCTTTATCGGGACCGGCGCAGGCCTGCCGAAATTCATGGGCATCGAGGGCGAGAACCTGAACGGCGTCTATTCGGCCAATGAGTTCCTGACCCGCATCAATCTGATGCGGGCATACCGGTTCCCGGACGTCGACACGCCGGTCAAGCGTGGAAACTGCGTGGCGGTCTTCGGCGGCGGCAATGTTGCCCTGGATGCGGCGCGGACGGCCCTTCGCATCGGCGCCTCAGAGGTCATGCTCATCTATCGCCGGTCGCTAGCCGAACTGCCGGCGCGGAAGGAAGAGGTCCTTCACGCCCGGGAGGAAGGCATCCGGTTCGAGCTCTGCGCCAATCCGGTGCGGATCATCGGCGACGATCAGGGCCTTGTGAGGGCCGTCGAGAGCGTCCGCATGGACCTGTGCGAGCTTGACGGGTCCGGCAGACGGTCTCCGAAGCCGATACAGGGGTCTGAATTCACGATCCCTGTCGATGTCGCGATCGTTGCCCTCGGCACGGGCGCCAATCTTCTGGCATCCCAGGGAATGAGCAGTGTTCAGGTCAACGAAAAAAAATACATCATTGCCGATGAGGAAACAGGCCGGACGTGCATCGAAGGCGTGTATGCTGGAGGGGACATCGTCACCGGTTCCGCCACGGTCATATCAGCGATGGGCGCCGGGCGGAAGGCTGCAAAGGCCATGCACGATTATCTTGCAGGTAAGACATAAGAACATCAGTTGGTTTCTTCGGGCGGACAGAGCCTCCCGCATCTGCAATAGAGAATAATAATTTTCATATAACTTTTATTTATGTTATTTTGGCTTGATTTTTCATTCCGCGGTTGCTAAGATGCTTTTCCTTTAATGAACAGGCTGTTCGGCCTGTATCGGCTTTGTTACGAAAAGTAGCAACAGCGCGTTCTCACATGAAACATCCTGATATATCGGCATATTGTCCTGTTGCCACAACCCCAGAAATTCAGTAGGGAGGTCCTCACCGTGCTCCAGAAAGAAGAGCTGAAAAAAGTTGACGCTGTCCTCGATGACGCTGCAGGCCAGCGAGGCATTCTTATCGCCGTGCTCCAGCGGGTGCAGGAAAAGCTTGGGTACCTGCCGGAAGAGGCCATGCAGATCATCTCAGAGAGGCTTGCGCTGTCCCTGACCAACGTCTACGGCGTGGCGTCATTCTACAAACATTTTCATTTCAAGCCCAGGGGCAGGAACATCGTGAAGGTCTGCACGGGTACGGCGTGCCATGTGCGCGGTGCCACGTCCGTGCTGACCGAAATGGAGAACAAGTTCGGCATCAAGGAAGGCGAGACAACGAAAGACCTTTCCGTCACCCTTGAGACCGTGGGCTGCGTGGGATGTTGTGCCCTGGCCCCCGTGGTGACGGTGAACGACAAGGACCTGTACGGTGAGCTGACACCCAAGATGGTGGATGATATTATCGAGATGGTGAGGAGCGAACATGGGACTCGCGTTTAAGCGTTTACAGAACGTCCATGAGATCGAGGCGCTGCGGAAGCAGCTGCAGGAGGAACGCGCTGCGAGCGATGCCCACCGCGTCCGGGTCTGCTGCGGCACCGCCTGCCAGGCAACGGGATCCCTGAAACTGGTGGATAAGTTCGAGAAAGAGGCGGCCGAAAAGGGAGTGACGCTCGAGGTCGTTAAGACGGGCTGCCAGGGCTTCTGCCAGCGCGGGCCGGTCGTGGTGCAGGACCCTCAGGAGATCTTCTATCAGAAGGTCAAGGCCGATGATGTGCCGTCGATCTTCTCGAACTCGCTCCTTCGCGGTATCCCGTACCGGAAGCAGCTCTATCGCGCCCGTCCCCTTGACGAGCCGAATACCCTCATGAAAGATATCCCCTTCTACAAGAAGCAGAAGCGCGTTGCACTCCATCGGAACGGAATCGTTGACCCCTGCAACATCTACGACAGCATCCGCGAGGGCGGATACGCGGGCCTCGCGAAAGCGCTTTCCGGCATGACGCCCGAAGCCGTGATCGAGGAGGTCAAGAAAGCGGACCTCCGGGGCCGGGGCGGCGCAGGGTTCCCTGCCGGGGTCAAGTGGGAGCACTCAACAAAAGCGAAGAGCAAGATTCGCGCAGTGATCTGCAACGGCGACGAGGGCGACCCCGGAGCATTCATGGACCGGGCCTTGATGGAGGGCGACCCCCACTCGGTCCTGGAAGGCATGATCATCAACGCCTTTGCCATAGGAGCCCAGCACGGATATATCTATGTACGGCACGAGTATCCCCTGGCCGTGAAGAACCTCGGCATCGCCATCGAGCAGGCCAAGAAGCTGGGCCTGCTGGGGAAGAACATCCTGGAAAGCGGCCTTGATTTCGACATTGAGATCAAGGAAGGGGCCGGCGCCTTTGTCTGCGGCGAATCCACGGCGCTTGTGGCGTCCCTCGAAGGTGAGCGCGGCATGCCGCGACCGCGGCCCCCGCGTTTGTCCGAGCCGGGCGGCGGGCTGTGGAACATGCCCACGAACCTGAACAACGTCGAGACCTTCGCGAACGTTCCCGTGATCATCGCCGGGGGCGCTGCTGCCTTCAAGAAGACGGGCACCGAAAAGTCGCCGGGCACGAAGGTCTTTGCCCTCACCGGTAAGATCAAGAATACGGGCCTCATCGAGGTCCCCATGGGCATCACTCTCCGCGAGATCATCTTCGATATCGGCGGCGGCATGCTGAACGACGACAAGCAGTTCAAGGCCGTCCAGACCGGCGGCCCCTCGGGCGGCTGCATTCCCGCACAGTTCCTCGACATGGCCGTGGACTTCGATTCGCTCAGGGGCGTGGGCTCCATGATGGGGTCCGGCGGCATGGTGGTGCTGGACGACGACGACTGCATGGTCGACGTGGCCAGGTACTTTCTGTCCTTCTGCCAGTCCGAATCCTGCGGCAAGTGTCCCACCTGCCGCGTCGGGACCTATCAGATGCTCGGACTTCTCGACAAGATAACGTCGGGCCGCGGCGTAGAGGGTGATATTGAACTCCTGGAGAAGATGGGCAAGGCAGTGGTGGCCGGGTCGCTCTGCGGTCTCGGCAACAGCGCGCCGAACCCCGTACTCTCCACGATCAGGTACTTCCGGGATGAATATGAGGAACACGTGCGCGACAAGTACTGCCGCGCAAGGCGCTGCCAGGGCCTCGGGTCCTATCGCATCCTTTCCGAGCATTGCATCCTCTGCGGCCTCTGCAAGAACGCCTGCGCCTTTGACGCCGTGGTGGAGCTTCGCGACCGGTTCTATATCGACCAGGACTACTGCACCAAGTGCAAGGCCTGCTATACGGTCTGCCCGACCCAGGCCGTCGTGATCGAGAAAGGAGGGGCCCATGTCGCAGCACGAAAGTAAATGCCCCGTCAAAGTGACACGGCTCAAACTCCATGAGTTCTACTATTCCGACGATCCCAAGACGCAGATGTGCTCAAAGTGCCATCCCTGCAAGCTCGGCATCTACGACGCCATCAAGATCCTCGAGATCGTGCAGGCCGGCAAAGGCGGGGAGGTGCATGCATCGCTGCTCCGGCGCATTGCCCGCGATGTAAAAGACGGCAGCATGTGCAAAAAAGGCAAGGACCATGCCGATATCCTTTCCGCGTTCCTCGATGCGTCCGGAGCCGAGCTGGAGAAGCACATCCGGGGCTACTGTTCAAGCAACGAGTGCGCACAGCTCGTGACCTATGACATCGATCCAACGCTCTGCACCATGTGCGACAAGTGTCGCGAGGCCTGTCCCTCCTTTGCCATTGAGGGGCAGAAGATCGAGCCCTACAAGACCGGGTTTACCCCCTACCGTATCCGTCAGAAGCGGTGCACTCATTGCGGCGATTGCCTGCCGGTCTGTCCCGAAGGGGCGATCTTCATCGTTGCAGATCCCGGTCCCGACGCTGATGAGAAGAAGCCCGAGCGGCATGCGGTGGGGACGTGTCCTGTTTAAGCAAGCACCAACCGCCAATGAACGCGTTTCGAATTTAACTCATGGGAATTTATTTGGCATTTGTGATTTGAAATTTGTGATTTTCCACTGGAGGCTGTTATGAGCAAGATGGTGAACATGGAGTTCGACGGCAAGGCCGTGACCGTTCCCGAGGGGATGACCCTCGTTGACGCGGCAGCCACCGCGGGCATCCACATCCCGAACCTGTGTCATATCAAGGAACTGCGCGGCGTGGGAGCGTGCCGCATGTGCATGGTCGAGATCGAGGGCATGAAGACGCCCGTTACGGCCTGCACCATGAAGGTCAAAGAGGGCATGAAGGTCGCCACCCGCACCGACAAGGTCGAGGAGATCCGCAAGTTCGTGGTAGACCTGGTGCTGTCCTTCCACCCGTTGGACTGCATGACCTGCCCCAAGGCGGGCGACTGCGACCTGCAGCGCTATGCCGCCGACCTGGGCATCCGTGAGTCGTCCTTCGGCAGAAAGAGCTTCAATTACGAGCTGAACGACCGCAGTCCCTTTATTACCATCGACAACAATTATTGCATCCTCTGCGGCCGGTGCGTCCGGGTCTGCAAGGAACAGGGTACGAACGTCCTCGATTTCATGGGCCGGGGCATCACGACCAAGGTCTCGACGGCCCTCGACAAGCCGCTCCACGAGTCGGAATGCACCTTCTGCGGAAGCTGCGTCGACGCCTGCCCGGTGAACGCCCTCATGGAGCGGGACCGCTGGCAGCATGGCAGAGAGTGGGACCTGGACAAACGCGAGTCGGCCTGCACGGCCTGCGGGTCCGGCTGCCGCGTGGTGGTGAACAAGAAGGACGGGAAGATCGTCAAGGTCAATGCAAAGGAAGACAACGGCTATATCTGTGTTATCGGCCGGTTCGGGTTCGATTCACTCGCAGCGGCGAACCGTGTCGTTTCGCCGATGGTTCGGAAGGGCGCCAAGCTTGCGCCCGCGACCTGGGGTGATGCGATCAAGGCCGCCGCAGAAGGTCTTAAGAAGGCGGGCGCCAACGCCGGGTTCCTCGCCTCGGGGTCCCTCATGAACGAAGAAGCCTATGCGCTCCAGTCCCTGGCGCGAGACGTTGTGGGGAGCGGCAACATCGATACGCCCGCATCGTCCTATGCAGGCGGCCTCCTGTCAGCGCTCAGCGCGGTATATGGCGACGGAGGGGCGGCGATCGCTTCACAGGCCGACCTTTCGACGGCGGATCTCGTGGTCGTGATCGGCGCTGACCCGTCCCAGAAGAAACAGTCCCTGCAGGAAGTTGACGTGATGATCCGCCGCAGGGCCCAGGCAGGCGCGAAGGTGATCGTGATCAGCACGGAGAAGACCGGGCTTGCGGCCCACCAGAATGCCATCCTTCTTCAGCTGAAGGCAGGGGCCGATCCGGTGCTTCTGGCCGGGTTGATGTCCGCGGTGCTGGCCGAAGGAGTGTCGCCCGCTTCCAAGGGATTTGACGGCGTAAAGAAGACACTCATCAGCGTTGAAGAGGCAGCAGCAGCATCGGGCGTTGCGGCCGAGCAGATCGTGACCGCGGCAAAGGCGTATGCCGCTGCAAAGAGCCCCATTGTCGTCATCGGCATGGGCATCGGCGAAAGCGAAGAGGCTTCCCTCCAGGCCCTGAACCTGGCCCTCATGAAGGACGCGGGCGTACTTCCGCTCCTGCCTGAAGCAAACGCGCTGGGTGTGATGCAGATGGGTTGCACACCCGATGCAGGCTCCGGTAAGGCAAAAAAGGGCGGCAAGGGCTACGAAGAAATGCAGTCCGGGATGAAGGCGCTCTTTGTGGCCGGAAATGTGCCGGATATGAACAGCAAGGCCGATTTCCTCATCGTGCAGACAAGCCATCTTTCGCCGCTTGCGGCGAAGGCCGATGTCGTGCTGCCCATGACGGCCCTCTACGAGCGGGAGGGCACGATCGTGAATACCTACGGACAGCAGAAGGTCCTTGTCGCGGCCAATGAAGCCGAAGGCACGGCAAAGAACGGCGCGGACATCGCCGCCGAGCTGTCGCTCGTCATCAACAAGACCAAAGGCTTCACCCTGAAGGACGCCGAGTCAGGCGCGAAGAAGGTCAAGGCCGCAAAGATCGCTGCCGGTTCGTTCAAGCCCGTTGCCGCGAAAGCGGTAAAAGCGTCGGCGCGTTCGACGTCTGACCTGTTGAAGGCGATCAACCAGGGGATGCTGCAGGAGTCGGGCGTGAGCAAGGTGCTTGTTGTCACGGGGTCTGCCGCGGTCGCGAAGGGGTGACACGTGCGTAGCTTTTTTCCCATCCGTTGTGTATAATGCACCTGTTCGATAGAGGGGACGATCGGTCCCCTTTTGTGAAAGGAGTAAGTGGCCATGAGAGAAGACCTGAAATCAGTCGATCCCGCAGCGCAGGTGCTGCTGAAGGTCGCCGAAAAGAAGAAGATACTCACGTCCTTTGAACGGGCGGAAAAACTGAAGCCCTGCCCTATCGGGCACGAGGGCGCCTGCTGCAAGGTCTGCCACATGGGCCCCTGCCGGCTCGTGGGCAAGGAGGACGAGGCCGCGGGCGTCTGCGGCGCGACGCTGCCGGTCGTGACGGCGAGGAACTTCGCCCGCATGGTTGCCGCGGGAACAGCCGCCCACTCGGATCATGCACGCGACCTGGCCAACACCCTGCTCGCTGTTGCGCGCGGAGAGGCCAAGGACTTCCAGATCAAGGACGTCCGGAAGCTCAATCGCGTGGCCGGGTATCTCGGCATCAACGTGGAGGGAAAATCGGTGAACAAGGTGGCGGAAGATGTCGCCCTGAAGTTCCTCGAACAGTTCGGCCAGCAGCGCGGCGAGCTCGCATACCTGTCCCGGGCGCCGAAGAAGCGCCAGGAGATCTGGAAAAAGCTCGGCATTGCGCCGCGCGCCATTGACCGCGAGTGCGTGGAAATGCTGCACCGGACGGCCATGGGCGTGGATCAGGAGCCAAACAATATCATGCTGGGCGCCCTTCGCACGTCGCTCGCCGACGGCTGGGGCGGTTCCATGATGGGCACGGACATTTCGGACATTCTCTTCGGCACGCCGAAGCCGCTCAAGACGAAAGCGAGCCTCGATGTATTCAAGGAAGACCACGTGAACCTCGTGGTCCACGGCCATGAGCCCTCGTTCGCCGAAATGCTCGTCCAGGCCCAGGAAGACCCGGAAATGGTCGCTTATGCCAAGTCCAAAGGGGCCAAGGGTGTGAACCTCGTGGGCATGTGCTGCACGGCCAACGAGATCCTCATGCGTCACGGGATCCCGACGGCGGGCGGGTTCCTCCAGCAGGAGCTCGGCATCCTGACGGGCATGGTCGAGGCCATGGTGGTGGATGTGCAGTGCATCATGCCGGCCATCTCCCAGCTTTCCAAACAGTATCACACCAAGATCGTCACGACGACCGCCAAAGGCAAGATGATCGACGCTGAGCATGTCGAGTACGATGATCACCATGCCATGGACATTGCGAAGAAGGTCGTCCGTCTCGCGATCGATAATTTCCAGAACCGGAAGAAGGAAAGCGTCTCG
Organism: Nitrospirae bacterium GWC2_57_13; assembly: GCA_001805055.1. Lineage (GTDB taxonomy): Bacteria > Nitrospirota > UBA9217 > UBA9217 > UBA9217 > GWC2-57-13. The sequence continues at coordinate 13,216 of MHDZ01000025.1, read as the reverse complement.
CCCGCCGGTATCAAAGCGGCGGATGTGATCGCCGGGTTCTCCGACGAATATATCGAGTACATGCAGGGCGGCCGGTACCGGGGTTCCTATCGCCCGTTGAACGACGCCATCATCTCCGGCCGCATCCGCGGCATTGTAGGCCTGGCGGGCTGCAACAACCCGAGGATCAGTCAGGACAGTATCCATAACTTCCTGACCAGGGAGTTCATCAAGAACGATGTTCTCGTGGTCCAGACGGGCTGCTCGGCAATGGCATCTGCGAAGGCGGGGTACATGACGCCGGAGAACGCGCTCGAGAACGCGGGGCAGGGCCTCCGGGAGGTCTGCGAGGCCATCGGCATCCCGCCGGTGCTCCACCTCGGCTCCTGTGTGGACAACTCTCGCATCCTGACCATCGCGTCCAACATCGCGAACGAAGGCGGGCTCGGGGATGATATCGGCGGCCTTCCCGCCGTGGGCATCGCGCCGGAGTGGATGAGCGAGAAGGCGATCGCCATCGGCACCTACTTTGCCGCATCCGGCGTGCCGGTCATCTTTGGCGCGGGATCGCCGGTTAAAGCAAGCAAGACGCTCAGAGATATCATGGAGAATAAGTGGTGGGAGATGATGAACGCCGCGTTCTACTTCGAGGAAGACCCCGGAAAGATGCTCGAACTGGCGCTCAAGATGATCGACGCGGCGCGGGAAAAGCTCAAGATCCGCAAGTACGAGCCGGGACGCTTCGGCACCGAGCGTGTGCTTATGGATATGGCCGCGAGACGCGGCGGCACCTTCGCCACCCCCCACGGAGTGGACGTATAGCGTTCTCTCTGCCTGCCGGCGGCGGTTCATGACGGCATATAACAGACAGTATAAGCCTCCGGAAAGGGCGACCTTTCGGAGGCTTTTTTTATGCGGGAAAGAATTATCCGTTCTTAGCGGGACGGCTCCCCCTGGGGCTATCTTACCTCCCTGTTCAGCCCCGCATCTTCTTCAAAATGACAAGCAGTAGTTATTGCCCGGCAGGCCTCCACAACATCTTGTAGTATCGTGCACTCAATCTGCCTGACGAGTCTTTGTATCGGCAGATCGGAAGCTGCGCAGCCATCGGCAGAAAAAGTGGGGGAATTAAATAATTTCTTGACATTGCCGGGATGTCTGTATCATAATAAGTATACTTACTATACGTATTATGACTAACCATGCCAGCGAGGGTGCCATGGACACAGCCAAAAGATTGAGAAAGTACAAAACCAAGGAGATCTGCGACCGCTTCGACATCTCCCGGGCAACGCTCTTCCGGTGGGAGAGCGATGGCCTTCTTGCCGGAGTGCAGCGCGACTGGCGCGGCTGGCGGGTGTACGGCGAGCAGAACGTGAAGACGATCGAGAAGATCATCAGGGGCAAGAACGCGGGGTAGGCGTGGCCGGGCCGCCCATGGGGAAGAGATGCTGTTTTTCGGGAAAAAAATAGAACCTATTGGCCTGGACATCGGGTCCACCTATATCAAGCTTGTCCAACTCAAAGGATCGGACCGCCATTACCAGCTCGTAAAATACGGCATGGTGCCGCTCCCTCCGGAGGTCATCGTCGAGGGCGCCGTGATGGATTCGGGCCGCGTGGTCGAGGCCATCAAGGAACTGCTGGCGAAGCACAAGGTAAAGACCAAGGAAGCGGTCATTTCCGTTTCCGGAAGCGCCGTGATCATCAAGCGCATTGCCGTGACGGACATGACCGATGAGGAACTGGCGGAATCGATCAAATGGGAGGCGGAACAGTATATCCCCTTCTCGATCGACGATGTGAACATAGATTTTCAGAAACTCGGTCCCGGAGCGATGGAAGGTCAGGCCGATGTGCTGCTGGTGGCCGTAAAAAAAGAGAAGATCAATGACTATGTTAACATCGCGAAAGAGGCGGGACTTGAGCCCGTAGTCGTCGATGTGGACGCCTTTGCCCTGGAGAACATGTACGAGACCAACTATGATATGGGCGCCGGGACCGTGGCGCTCCTGAACATCGGCGCTTCGGTCATGAACATCAATATCCTGAAGGACGGCCTTTCCGCGTTCACCCGCGATATCACCGTGGGCGGAAACCGGTACACCGATGCGCTCCAGAAGGACTTCGGTATGACCAGCGAGGATGCGGAGCGAGTGAAGCGGGGAGAGATCGTAGAGGGGTCCGATCAGGAGCAGATCGCCGGGGTCGTCGCGTCGGTCACCGAGGACATCGTGGCCGAGGTCCAGCGGTCCTTTGAGTTCTTCCGTTCAACCACCGGGAGCGATAAGGTGGACCAGGTGCTTGTCTCCGGCGGCTGCACCCGGGTGGGCAATTTTACCCAGGTGCTGTCAGAGCGTCTGGGCATGTCTGTCGAGATCGCCAACCCCTTCCAGAACATCAAGGTTGACGCGAAGAAGTTCGGCGCCGCTCTGCTGGAGACGGGGGCGATGGCCGCCGTGGCGGTGGGGCTTGCGGTCAGGAGGCAGGGAGACCGATGATCAAGATCAACCTCCTGCCGACCAAACGTAAGGTCTCAAAGAAGATCACCGAGCTCCAGCAGCAAATGGTGCTGGGGGGGTTATTGCTGATCTTGACGGGGATCATCATCGGCTTTTTCTGGATGAATCTTAATGCAAGGATCGCCCAGCTTGAGCGGGACAAAGCTGCGGCGCAGGCAAGGATCGCGGAGCAGAACAACTTATTGAAGGAAGTAAATAATATCGAGGCCGAACGAAAGCAGGTCCAGGACAAGATCAATATAATCGAGCAACTCAAGAAGAACCAGAAAGGTCCCGTTAGACTGCTTGATGAGGTGAGCAAGGCGCTTCCCGAGGGAGTTAGCATAACCTCTTTGGCGGAGAATAGCGGGAATGTGGATCTGAGCGGAGATGCCTTCACCAATGAGATCATTGTCCGTTTTGTCGACAACCTGAAGGCATCTCAGCTCCTTGAAGAAGTCTTTCTACTGGAAACGCGGCAGGCTGTCATCGCAGGGGCGGAAATCTATCAGTATCGATTGCAATTCAGGTTCAAGGGAACCACATGACACTGGCTGATATAGCGAATAAGATCCAGAAGATTCCCTCGAAAACAAGGGTCATCGGGTTTTTTGTCTTCGTAGGCTTGATCGTCGTTCTTTTTATCTGGCAAGTGCATATTCCCAAGAACGCAGAGATCAAGAACCTCGAGAGCGAAGTGGCCGGGATGCAGCAAAAAATTCGGGAGAATGATGAAAAGATCAAGAGGCTCGACGATCTGAAAGCTGAAGTGCTCGCGCTCAGGGAGCGGCTCAGGCTTCTCACAGAGCAGCTTCCGCCCGAGACGGAAGTGTCCGGACTGCTGCGGCAGATCCAAGGGCTTGTCACGCAATCGGGGCTTATACTGCGGCTCTGGAGACCTGAACGAAGAAGGGTGCATGAGAGCGGGTTATATGTGGAGATTCCCATGACCATGGATTTATCGGGCGGATACCACAGTGTGGCCGTATTTTTCGACCGTGTCAGCAAGATGACCCGTATCGTGAATATGCTGAATGTGAAGATGGGAAGCGCGAAGCTGAACAAGGACGGGGCCGTCGATATAGCAATAAATTGTACGGGAATGACCTTTGCCGCAGTGGAGAAGAAGGATGCGCCGGCAACAGCAGGCAAAAAGCCATAGTAATAAAAGGCGTATGGTATGTGCGGCCATCCTTGCCGCCCTGTTACTTCTGTCCGGTGTGCCTGATGCCGACCAGCGGAGCCGTGCGCTCGCAGCTAATGCGAAAGTGCCTCAGCAGCCGGCGGCGGCAGCCCCGGCTGAGACGGCAAAAGCTCCGGACCAGACACCTGCGCCATACACCTATCAGCCGAAGGGGCGTCGCGATCCCTTTATGCCGCTCATTGTCAAGGAGCAGCATAAAAAGAGAGCAAATCTTCCTCCTTTGGAGCGATATGATATCAGTGAGTTCAAGCTCAGTGGTATCGTCTGGGGGGGGTTCGGTTATAACGCGATACTGGAAGGGCCTGATGGAAAAGGATACTTCATACGTCAGGGAACTATCATCGGCCCTAATCGCGGCGTGGTAAAATCTATCACGAAAACCGGCGTTGTCGTGGAAGAAAAATATAAGACCTATACAGGCCAAATGCAGCGGAAAGAGATAGTTATGCCGCTCAGGAAAAAGCAGGAGGGGATGGAATGACGCAAATACATGCCACACGCGGCCTGAGGCATATCATCCTCATACTTTTGGCAACGGTAATCATCGGCTGTGCTGCGAAGTCCCCCGTGCCTGCCGAACAGGAGCTTCCCCTTGTCAGCATTCAGGATATTGTGCCCCGTGAATCCGATGGCAAGGCGGAGATCATCATTGAAGGATCTGAGCCGCTGCTGCAGTATACGTCTTTTCAGCTTACGGAACCGCTCCGCCTTGTTATCGATATTCCTGATGCCGATATCGGAAAGTTTCCGGACAGGATCAATGTCTTTAAGGGCCCTATTATTGACATAACACCCAGTCAGCTTGATAATATCGCCCGTCTTGAGATCGGGCTGTCGGAGTCTGCGGAAGCAAAGGTCTACCAGGATGGCGGCAAGCTGATGGTTGAGTTCGGGAAGCCGCTCAAGGCGGCCGAAAAACCGAAGCCGGTAGTGCCAGCAGCGCCAGTAGAACCGGAGCCGTCCGGAACGGCGGCTTCGCTGGTAACCAGTGTGACCGCCACGGCGTCGCGCGACGGCATCAAGGTCGTGATCACGGGTGACGGAGCGATGAAACCGAATTCCTTCATGCTCGAAGGCAGCAGGCTGGTGATCGACATCCCTAATGCGCGCAGCAGGGTCAGGCCGAGCGTCATTCCCGTGCGGAAAGGCGGCGTTGCCCGGGTCCGCGTCGGGCAGCACAGCAAGCCGGAAAAAAAGGTAAGGATCGTGCTGGATCTCACACGCCCTATGGAGTACACCGCCGTGCCTGAAGGCAGCCGCGTCATCGTGGCGCTCACTCCGGCGTCTGTCGAACGGGCCGCTCCCGCCGTCACGGAGCCCGCTCCGGAGATAGAAATGGCTCCCGCGCCGAAGCCGCGGCCGCCGGTGAAGGCGGAACGGGAAGCGATCCCGGCGGATGAGACCCTTGTGACCTCAGGCAAATATACGGGCAGAAGAATATCCCTGGACCTGCAGGATGCGGACCTGGTGAACGTTATGCGTCTCTTTGCCGAGGTGGCTAACCTCAACATGATATTGGCACCCGATGTGCGGGGCAAGGTGACGGTGCGCATGGTGAATATTCCCTGGGACCAGGCCATGGACATCATTTTAAAGATGAATGGTCTCGGCCATATTCGGGAAGACAATATCGTTCGAATCGCATCGATCACGGCTATCACGCGCGAGGCCGAAGAGGCAGCCAGGGCCAAGGAGGCGAAGAAAAAGGCGGAAGACCTCATCACGCGGATCATTCCCATCAGTTATTCAACGGCCGCGGAGATAGAATCGTCCATCAAAAAGTCGCTCTCAGCCCGGGGCGAAACGGTGGTTGACACGCGGACCAACACGCTCATCGTTAAGGACATCCCGTCCCATGTAGATGAGGTCGTGACCCTCGTCAAGGTGCTTGACAAGCCGATACCGCAAGTGATGATCGAGGCGCGGATCGTTGAAGCGTCGACTTCATTTACCAGAGACCTGGGTGTCCAGTGGGGCGGGACTTTCTCGGCGGACGCGGCCCATGGAAATTCCACGGGATTGACATTTCCTAATTCGATCGGGGTGACCGGCGGGCCCACCATGGGAGCGACCCCCACGGGAGCGGGGAACTACTTTGTCAACCTTCCTGCTGCAGCCGGGCCCGGGGCGGGAGGCGCACTTGGGATCAGCTTTGGCTCTCTGAACAAGGCCCTGAATCTCGATCTCGTGCTTTCGGCCCTTGAAGCAACGGGCGAGGGAAAGGTGATATCCAGCCCCCGCGTGAGCGCTCTGGACAATAAAGAAGCGAAGATCGAGCAGGGGCAGTCAATTCCCTATACGACGAGTTCGGCGTCCGGGACCCAGGTCCAGTTCATTGATGCCAAGCTTTCTTTGGCTGTAACACCGCATGTAACGCCGGACAATAAGATCTTCATGAAGATACAGGCCCAGAAGAACGCTGCCGATACTTCACTGCTCGGAGCGGGCGGGCAGCCATCCATTCGGAAGAATGAAGCCACAACGGAAATACTCCTGTCCGATGGAGAGACTGCAGTGATCGGCGGCATCCTGATCATTGATCGTGGCCATACAATACAGAAAGTGCCTTTTTTTGCCGACCTGCCGCTCATTGGATGGTTGTTCAAGAAGAAGACCACGCGAGACGACAAGCGTGAACTGCTTATCTTTATTACACCGCGGATCATTAAGCAGGATGCGATATAAATACGTGCGGAGTGAATGATGCAGAGAGCAGCGAGAACGACTCGTTGGGGCAGCCCTGCGTGGCTGCCCTTCATACGATGGGGAACAGGAAAAAGAGAAGAAATTCACGGGAAGATTATGGCGAGCTCTATTACAAATCGCGGAACGTTGTTATTGAGGTCAGGCAGAGCGGATGGTCCGTGCCATGCAGTGCTTGACCTTTTTTATTGGGTGGGGAAAATTCACCTGGGTAATCCGTTACACAGTATTCGTGCCGGCTACACCAGCGGCAAGAGTGTTTATGATGGCAGCTTTTTAAAATGCTCAATAAAACAGAAGGTTGCTGAGCGCACTTCTCTGGCACCTTGGTTGCATTATTTTAAAAGTGTGGAGGATTTTGACAGATGAACCTGGGCGTAAAAATGCTCTCCGTTGCGGTTCTTATTGCACTTGCATTGCCGGTTATTTTAGTGAATGGCTGCGGTGATGTGCTGACAGGCGGAGCATGCGGGGGATGTCCAAACAGCACGGCCCCGTACGGCTCAACGATCGTGTCATCTGAAGAACTTGGTATTCCGTCGTCCTTCGGCTCCTGTTATCCGACGATAACGTTTCAGGTGCTGGATTCAGCTGGCGATCCCATGAGCGATATCTGCGTGGAGATATACACGAACGGGTCGATTGCCCTGCACAGCGGCCCGCCCGACTGTTCCAACGTTGTTTTCGCGCCGAGCAGTGCGATCATAACGAGAACGAACAGCGCAGGTGTTATCTCCGTGGAATTTGCCACGCCGGCCTGCAGCACGGGAGAGACATTCTTTGTGCAGGCTACTTCCTGTTCGGTTTCAGCGATAGTATCGACACCCGCATGTCTCTAGGCGGTCGTTGGAGGTTGTCATGGAATTACGTAATGAAACATCCCGTT
>MHDZ01000025.1:5736-5920 GCA_001805055.1 Nitrospirae bacterium GWC2_57_13 | reverse complement strand
GGGCGGCGGCGGAGGCGGCGGAGGGACCCCATCCTCCACACCTTCGGCGATCCAGGTGACGTCAAGCTTCGCCACTTTGAATCCATCATTTACCAGCACCATTACGGCCTATGTAGTGAACAATATCGGACAGCCCGTCACGAACGCGACCGTCACGTTCAGCCTCGACAGCGGTCTCAAGGGT
>MHDZ01000025.1:0-5680 GCA_001805055.1 Nitrospirae bacterium GWC2_57_13 | reverse complement strand
TACAGCGGGGGCTACAACGACCGTCGCGGTCATTACGGCATCGATCGGGAGCGTATCAGGGAATACGTCGGTAACGATCACCGGAGGAGCGGGCGGCACGGTTACGGTCGTTGCGACTCCGACGTCCATGCCCGTCGGCTCGAACTCGAGCATAACGGTGACCGTCAGGGACGGCGGCGGCGCAACAGTAGCTGGCCAGACCGTGAACTTCACGCTGAGCAACACGTCCGCCAACTTTGGAGGCTCTGCTACTACTACGGCAACAACAAATTCGAGCGGCGTGGCGACCGTTACCCTTACCGGGGCCTCGGCCGGATCGGTTACGGTGACTGCGTCGTCGCTGGGAGTCAGCGGAACGGCTACGGTTACGATCACGGCGATCGTACTCACTAACACCATCACCGCGGCTGCGGCACCGACGTCCATCCTGACGTCGGGAACCTCGACCATAACAGCGAACCTGCGGGATTCCGGCAGTGCTCCCATCGTCGGCGTGGCCGTTACGTTTACTCTGAACAACCCCCTTATTGCGGGTCTTGAGGACAGCGGTGGAATTCCTGCCAGCTCGGCCGTGACCGACGCGTCGGGGAACGCCATGATCATTTTGCGGGCGAGCAACACGCCTTCAACGGTGCTCGTGACCGCCACGTACGGGTCGGTCTCTTCAACCACGTCAGTTGCCGTCACGGTACCGCCGCCTGCCCGCGTCGACATACAACCAAGCCCGCCATCCATCCTGGTCCTCGGCACAACGACGATCATCGCGACTGTCTTTTCCGACACTGCAGGCACTTTGCCGGTGCCGGACGGAACATCGGTCACGTTCTTCCTGAGCGACAGCAGTTTCGGCAGCCTTTCGACCACCGTTTCGACGACGGCCAACAGCAATGGTACGGCGACCACGACCTTCATTGCCGCGAATAAGGCGGGGAGCGTTGATGTAACGGCTGTTGCCGGCGGTATCAGCAAAACGACCTCGATCATCATAGCTCCGGCCGCGACCGGCAGCATCCAGTTCGTGTCCGCAGTGCCGCAGATCGTGGGTATCCAGGGGTCAGGCTCGCAGGAAACGTCGATCGTGACGTTCCTGGTTGTGGACATCAATGGGAATGCCGTGGCCGACGGTACAGCCGTCACCTTCGTGATGAGCGGGCCCGGAGGTGGGGCTTATATTACCGGATCCGTCGCCGCGCCGACAGCGACCAGCTCCACGGTGAATGGTTACGCCTTCGTGACCCTCCACAGCGGGACCGTGGCGGGAACGGTCACGATCATTGCGTCCACCTTTGTGAACACCGGTGCTCAGACGACTCTGTCCGCCGCCATCGATCCTGCAGTTACGACAATTCCGGTCGCATCGACATCCGGTTTCGCGAGTCCCGGAAAGATACGGATCGACAATGAGTTGATCGATTATACCGGCACCACGGCTGTAAGCTTTACCCTCTGCACTCGCGGCGCTGTGCAGACGACGCCCCTAAACCACTTGCTTGGCACAGGCGTGTATCTTCAGAGCACGATATCGACGTCAGCCACGCAGATATCGATCGGCGGCGGCGTGCCTTCGGCCGGCCATTGGAACCTTGCCACGAGCACCTACAACCTTGCAGGGCTCAGGTTCTCGGGATTAACGGCCCAGATCAGCGCGTATATAGCCGACCGGTTCGGAAATTACAACATCCTGCAGGGCACGGCCCTTAATTATTATCCCGAGGCAGGCGCGATCATCAGTTCGACCGTGACCGATGCATCGGGTATGTCAACAGCGACCTTAAGAACGCAGTCTCCTGACCCGGCGAGCGTGAAGAACGCGGTGATCACACCCACGGCGGATCTTGATTTTGCGGACTTCGCGCCTTATTTCGGGGCAACGAACGAGCCATGGCGGCCGTTGCTCGGCACCACCTATAACCCGCGCGACGGGTGGGTGACCGTTTTGGCAACGACCATGGGCGAAGAGGCCTTCCTTGACGAAAATGGCAACGGCCGCTTCACCCGTTCCTTCGCCGACAACACCAATCCCTGTCCGGCAGGCTATTCCTGCGAGTGCGACGGCGGAGTAGTCGACGGGTGGGCATCGGTCATAGCGCCGGCGACTGCAGTGCGCATATGCAACAACAGGTCAGAAGCCTTTGTCGATATCGGCGAACCTTTTTACGACAAGAACGACAGCGGGAGGAGGGATACCGGGGCGAACTCGGGCTATCCCTTTGAAGCATTTATCGACGCCAACAGCAGCGGAGCATATGACCTGCCAAACGGCCTGTGGGACGGGCCGTCCTGCAAGTCGACCAATTCCGCTTGCCAGACGAGCAAAATGATCTGGAAGGACATCCGGCTGGTCTTTTCGGGCGATTATTTTTTCTGGCCCTTGCCGGATGGCGAGGAGTGCTACAGCACTGCAGCAGAAGCTCCCTTAGTATGCTCTGCCGCTTATGCTGGAAGTAGCCGTTTTGCCATTGCACCGGCCAACATCACCAAGGGATCGAGCGGCTCATTTGCGGTGATCGTCGGGGATAGAAACTTGAACAGTCTGCCAGGGGGCACGGTTATATCTGCCAGTGCATCAACCGGGACGGTCACCCCGTCCTCCGTTACCGTTTTGGATTGGCTTTATACTGGCCCATCATCATACGGCTTTTCCGTGGACGTGCCGTTGAATGCAACGACGTCATATACAACGATCACAGTCAGCATTGACGGGGTTTCTGCGACAACATTGACTGTACCCCTGATAGCGCCCTCTCCCACTATTACTAATGTTACTCTGATCGGCGGTCAAGTCGGCTTTCCGTATACCGAGTACCTTTATGCATCCGGAGGGACGTCGCCATATATCTCATGGGTTGTTACCTTAGGTTCTCTGCCTCCAGGACTGACATTGCCCAGCGGCGGTTTTATCAACGTCATCGGCGGCACTCCGACAGCGGCAGGAACATATAATTTTACTGTTCAGGTTACGGACAATGTGGGCGCAACCGCTACAAAGAATCTATCAATAGTGATTGCCCCATGAGAGATCCGTCGAACGCATCTTGAGATGCTCTTGATCTCAGTGTATCGTGAGCGCCCCTTTGGGGCGCTTTTCTTTTTCAGCAGAGGTGCGGAGTCCATGAAGAAAAGCATCAGGCAGGCGCTTGAGGAGGAAGATCTTAAGGCTGTCGTAGCTCATGCAGCGCAGGACAGAAAGGCAATGAGTTACCTCGTCAGGTTTGCATACGACAAGGACACCCTCATCGGTCAGCGGGCCATCAGGGCCATGGGGCTCGTGGCGAAAGAGCTGGTCACGGCAGAGCCTGAGGTCCTGCGCGACAGGGTCCGGAAGCTCCTGTGGTCGTTGAATGACGAGTCAGGCGGCATCGGCTGGTCAGCTCCCGAGCTGCTGGGCGAGATCGTGAGCGCTGATCCTGAGCGGTTCGCAGATGTCATCCCGCTCATCGCCGAAGAGTACAGTACTGCGGGGCGGGTTTTCAGGCTGGGGCAAGTTCCGGCTTGACAGGGCACGGGTTGTGTGGAATAGTAATATTACGCCGTGGTTGCAATGGGATTTAAGTCTTCTTGCACCGGCGGCAGCGGAGTAATCCATGATCGATGTTGAAAAAGAGATCCAGAGCATCGCAGACCAGATCATCGAGAAGTATCGGCCGGAAAAGATCATCCTTTTCGGGAGCGCGGCGCGGGGCGAGTTTACGCCTGACAGTGACGTGGACCTGCTGATCGTCAAGAAGAATACGCCGCTCTACGGCATAGACCGGATGCGGGAGCTTCGGAAGTTGATCAAGCGGCGGATTTCCGCGGACTTTCTCGTTTATCGGCCGGAAGAAATGGAAAAGCGTCTGCAGATGGGAGACCCCTTTTTGCGGGCCATCCTCGCGGAGGGCAAGGTTCTTTATGGTTGATCCTGTCATTGTAAAAGAATGGATCGCCAAAGCCGATGAAGATTTCCGATTTGCGGAAGTAAACCTCCGTGAAGAACGTGATTTCTTTCCCCATATCTGTTTTCACTTCCAGCAAGCGGCGGAGAAATTTCTCAATACCAAACGATAGCAGTGCAGCGGGAAGGAAACTCTGTGTTGACGGCGGCTGTCTTTATCGGTATACTTTTCACAGGGGAAAAGAGGTGAAGCGCCATGCCCGCACTTTCGGAAAAGAAACGGTATACCTATAAAGAGTATGCAGCACTCCCCGAGGGATCTCCCTATCAGCTCATCGAAGGAGAATTGATCATGACCCCGTCTCCGGCGCCGTACCATCAGATGATTTCGCTGCGGCTGGCGACGGCGCTTGCCAATCATGTGTCGCTGAATAAAGCGGGGCTTGTATTCACGGCGCCGATCGACGTCTATCTTGATGACGAGGACACGTATCAGCCGGACATTATCGTCATTTTGAAAGAGCGTACGCGCATTGTCGGAGAAAAAAGAATAGAAGGCGCCCCGGACGTTGTCGTAGAAATTCTGTCGCCTTCAACGGCATATTACGACCTTCGCAAAAAATTTTATCAGTACGAGAAGCACGGCGTCAAGGAGTACTGGATCGTCGATCCCGAGCTGAAAACCGTCGATATTTATGAAAATAAAGGCGGAAAGTTCGTGCAGGCGCAGTCGGTTGGTTCGGAAGGCAAATGCACGTCCGGCGTCGTAGCCGGGTTTCAGATCGACGCGCATGCGCTTTTTGATCAGAGCCTCTGATGCGTTTCGACGGCGGGATGCAGTCATGATGCGGGCGGCGGGTGCGGTTGCGCAGAGGCGTTGATGATTGTGGAATGACTTATTGTTCTGTTCGGAATCGTGATTGGCGCGGGCATTGTTGCGGCTGTAGAGTTCGCGCTGCAGGACAGAAAAGAGCAGCTCAAGCATCGATAATGCGGCGCCGCACCGCACGACGAAAGATTTTTTGCGTTGTGAAGCTTCCTGCATTCTCCCGCGAGACGCGGGCCGCGGATTTCAATTGTTCCAGAATTTAAATGCGCCCGTTGGGGCGCATTTTTGTTTGAGGCATGGTTATGCAGAATTTGAAAAAGAGCATCAATGATGCGCTGGAGAAAAATGACTTCACGGCCAGCCTGGCCCTTGCGAGGCAGGATCGTAAGGTTATTTCTTATCTCGTGCGTTTTGCCTATGTCAAAGACACCCTGCTCGGCCAGCGAGCCATCAGGGCCATGGGGCTTGTGGCGAAAGAGCTGGTCAGGACAGAACCCGAGATCCTGCGCGACCGGGTCCGGAAGCTTCTATGGTCGCTGAATGACGAGTCAGGCGGCATCGGCTGGTCAGCTCCCGAGTTGCTGGGCGAAATCGTGAGCGCTGATCCTGAGCGGTTCGCAGACGTCATCCCTCTCATTGCAGATGTTTATGGCATTGAAGAAAAAGTCTTCCGTCCCGGAGTGCTGTATGCCCTTGGCCGCATTGCTGAGAGTGCTCCCGCGCGCATTGTTCCCTTCCTGGGCGTCATTGAGCAGGGTCTGAAGGACGATGATCCCGAGGTACGGGCCAGGGCTCTGCAGGCGGCCGGCAGGATCAAGGCTCATCTTGATCAGAAGGGTCAAGAAAGGCTGGAGCAGGGGATGAAAGGACTGCTGTCCGACCAGGCCGAAGTATGGATCTACGGCGAGAATGACTTTAGGGGGAAGGAGGTCAGAGAAGTGGCTCAAGAAGCTCTGGATATTTAAATAGCCTGAAAA
>MHDZ01000024.1:38359-38799 GCA_001805055.1 Nitrospirae bacterium GWC2_57_13 | reverse complement strand
GCACTGCAGAAGCTGTGGCAAGGAACTTTCAGAACAGGCGGTGGCATGCACGTCCTGCGGTGTGCCGCCGCGGGCAGGAAAGAATTTCTGCCAGAACTGCGGAGCAGGGACCAACGCCGCGGCGGTATTCTGCGTGTCCTGCGGAGCCGGCCTGGCGGAAGAACAGACGAAGTCGAAGCTTGCGGCCAGGCTGCTCGGGATCTTCGTGGGCGGGTTCGTCGTGCATCGCTTCTATCTCGGTTATGTGGGAATGGGCATCGCCCAGGTGGCTGTGACGATCGCCACGTGCGGCATCGGAGCCATCTGGGGGTTCATTGAAGGGATACTGATACTGACGGATGTGATCAATAAGGACGCGAAGGGGCGGCCGTTGAAGGAATAATAAGGAACTTTCGTGGTCTCTCAGAGAGGAAGTTTGCCTGTATCATCAGCGATCGCCG
>MHDZ01000024.1:38223-38350 GCA_001805055.1 Nitrospirae bacterium GWC2_57_13 | reverse complement strand
CTCCGCTCAGCGACTGGAGGCGATCGCCGAACTTCTCAAGCCGCTTGTCAGCTTCGTCGTACCGCATTTTGGTGTTCGTAAGGTGTTTGCCCACCAGATCGAACTCTCCCCGGAACTTCTGAAACTC
>MHDZ01000024.1:11467-38066 GCA_001805055.1 Nitrospirae bacterium GWC2_57_13 | reverse complement strand
TTCTCGGCAGGTATGTACATCAGCGCGAAATCGAAGGTGCCTTCATCAGGCAAAATGTATTTTCCGGCAATGGCATCGACATGCTTTTTCACGTCGGAGATGAACTTTCTCTTTGACGCCTTCCGCTCCTCTTCATTTTCCGTCTCTATAACGCGCCGGAAATTCTCAAGGGGAAATTTTGCGTCCACGGGCACGAGATTGCTGCCGAGCCGGATCACGGCGTCCACTGCCTCGCCGCTCTTGAAGCGGTGCTGGAGCGAGAAATGGGCTGCCGGCAGGATCTGGGCCAGCAGATCACCCAGGAAGAGCTCGCCCAGGCCGCCCCGCAGCTTTGGCGTCCTGAGGATCTCCTGGAGGCTCGCGATGTCCTTGCCCACCAGAAAGACCTTTTGTGTGGCTTCGGACAGGCTGCCGAGCCCCTTGCTTACTTCCTGGACCACCTTCGCGGCGTTGTCGAGCCGCGTATTCAGGTCACCCGTTGACCGCTGGAGCTGCTGCGTTACATCACTTAACCGCGTATTTACCTGACCGGTGATGTCCGCGAGCTGCTTGTTCACCGTCTCCTGGTTCCTGATCATTGCGTCCGAGAGCTGGCCGCGCAGGGACTGGACCTCCTGCTGCAGCAGGCTCGCAGCAGGGTCAACGGCCTTGCGCTGTGACTGGATCACGAGCCACAGGAGAAGGAGGAGGACAGCGGCAAGCAATATGATGATGGCGGTCTGCATAATTAAATCTCGACGCGGCGACTATGAGACACGGAGACGCAGTGACGGAAACTGGTTTTGATCTATCCTGTTATCTACCTGTCGCCACATCACCCAGTCCCCCTGTCAATTTTCACACTATACCAAGCATCCTATCCAGTGCCCGTTTCGCCGGCACGCGGACCTCGTCGGCGACGCTGATCACGTTGTCCATCGTTTCCAGGACGCGGACCACACTTTCGAGTCGCGTCCGTTTCATATTAGGGCAGACCATCTCCGTGGACAGAACATGGAACTTCTTAGCAGGGCTGTCCTTCCGGAGCCGGTGGAGCAGGCCTTCCTCTGTACCGATGATGAACTCCTGGTGCGGTGATTCCTTGCAGTACCGCAGCATGCCCGAGGTGCTCGTGATATGGTCCGCCATGTCCTGGACCTCGGGCGGGCATTCAGGATGCACCACCAGCAGGGCATCGGGATGGGCAGTCTTCGCCTTCTTCACATCATCGGCATCGAGGCGCATGTGCACATTGCAGAACCCATCCCAGGAAATGATCTTCTTCTTTGTCCGCTTTGCCGCGTAGGCCGACAGATTCCGGTCGGGAATGCAGATGACCGTGTCCTCCTTGAGCGACTCGATCACCTTTACTACATTCGACGAAGTGCAGCAGATGTCGCTTTCGGCCTTCACTGCCGCCGAGGTGTTCACATAGGCAACGACCGGCACACCAGGGTGCTTCTTTTTGATGTCGCGGAGCGTGAACTCGTCGGCGAACTCGAAGGTGAAGCCAAGGACGTCGGTGTAGAACTCCCTTTTGGTCTTACGCGGCCCCTCCACGGTCACCATGTCGGCCATGGGGCAGCCTGCCGACATTTCGGGAAGCAGCACGGTCTTGCGCGGAGACAGGATCGCCGCGCTCTCAGCCATGAAATGCACGCCGCAGAACACGATCACGTCGTTATCGGTCTTCGCGGCAGCGCGGGAGAGCTCAAGGGAATCGCCGGTGATATCGGCGATCTCCTGCACCTCGGCCCGCTGATAGTTGTGGGCAAGGATGATGGCATTCCGCTTCTTTTTGAATTCGAGGATCTTCTCGACGATCGCGTCCCTGGCCTGTACTTTCATAGGTGCTGATAATACCGGCAAAAGCGCCGGATTGTCAAGCCATCAATACTTCTTGTTGCACGTGAAGGGGAATTCGGGTATCCTACCGACCATGAAAGACGAAGTGCAATTCAGGTCAGGCTTTATTTCCATCGTGGGCAGGCCGAACGTGGGCAAATCCACACTTCTGAACACGCTGCTGGGTCAGAAGATCGCGATCATCTCTGACAAGCCCCAGACCACCCGGAACCGCATCCAGGGCATGGTGAACCGGCCGGGCTGCCAGATGGTCTTTATCGACACGCCGGGCATTCACAAGCCGGTCCACCGCATGAACGAGTACATGGTCAAGACCGCACTCGGAACCTACAACGAGGTGGACGTGGTCCTCTTCCTGGTCGAGGCCACATCGGCGCCGGGCGCAGGGGATAAGTTCATCATCGAAACCCTGGCACAGGTAAAAACACCGGTCTTTCTCCTGATCAATAAGGTGGACCTGGTTCGGAAGGATTTACTTCTGCCCCTGATCCAGGAGTACAGCGCTCTCTATAAGTTTGCGGAGATCATCCCTGTCTCGGCGATCAAGGGCGAGCTCGGCGCTCTGACCGATTCCATTCTCAAACGACTTCCTGAAGGGCCGCAGTACTTTCCCGACGACCAGCTCACGGACCAGCCTGAGCGGTTCATCATGGCCGAACTGATCAGGGAAAAGATATTCACCCTCACCAAGGAAGAAATTCCCTATTCCACAGCCGTTATGATCGAGCAGATGAAGGAAGAGCCGGGGATCACCCGCGTCGACGCCGTGATCTACGTGGAGCGCGATTCCCAGAAGGGGATCATCATCGGCAAGGGCGGCGAGATGCTCAAGAAGATCGGCACCCTGGCGCGCCAGGAAGCGGAGCGGCTGCTGGGCGTCAAGCTTTTCCTGCAGCTCTGGGTGAAGGTAAAGAAGGGGTGGCGTGAGGACGATAATCTCCTCCGAAGTCTGGGGATAGGCCAGGAGCAGGAATAATCATGCAGGAAGTGATCACGTGGCTGGTGACGACCATAGGCGTCCTCGGGTATCCGGGGATCTTCATCCTGATGACGATCGAGAGTTCGGCCTTCCCATTCCCGAGCGAGATCATCATGACCCCTGCCGGTTACCTCGCCTACAAGGGCGAGATGAACATGGCACTTGTCATCCTGTGCGGCACAGCGGGCAGTCTTGCCGGGGCCTATATCAACTATTTTGCCGCCCGCTATCTCGGCAGGCCGCTGCTGCTGAAATACGGCAAATATGTCTTCCTGACGGAGCATAAATTCTCGAAGGCCGAGGCCTTTTTCCGGAAGCACGGCGAGATATCCACCTTTCTCGGACGGCTGCTGCCGGGAGTGCGCCAGATCATCTCGCTGCCTGCCGGCCTCGCGGGCATGAATCATGCGAAATTCGCGCTCTATACGGCCGCAGGAGCGGGGATATGGGTCACGGTGCTTGCCTGGATCGGCTATCTGGTCGGCTCCAATGAGGCGCTGGTCATGCAGTATGCGCGGCAGGCGGTGATCGGGGCGGTGGTCCTGAGCGTGATCATCGCTGCAGTATATGTCTGGTATCACAAGCGGAGCCGTTCTTCAGATTCCCGAATAACGTAATAACTTCGGAAAACCGCTGTTCATCGTTGATCAGGATATCGTAAGGCCGTTGCACCATGAAATCCCGCGTAGAAGCCATCATCATCAGCAGCATGAACCTGGGCGAGGCCGACAAGCTCGTCACCTTTTTCTCCCGGGAACGCGGCAAGCTCAGAGGAACGGCAAAGAACGCCCGCAGGTCCTTCCGCCGCTTCGGCGCCGGGCTCGAGGCCTTCACGCACTGCCGGCTGCAGCTCCATGAGCGCGAACACCAGGAACTTCTTCGCATCGAATCGTCGGAAATCATCCACCAGCATGCTGGCATCAGCGCCGACCTGCTTCGCATGGCAGCTGGGTCCGTGATGCTCGAACTGGTGCGGGAACTGGCCCCTGATTCGGAGTGCAACGAGCCGGCCTTCTCTCTTCTGGCCGAGACGCTGACCATGCTCGGCGCAAGCGATGATCCTGCATATCTGCTCAGGATCTTCGAGATCAAGCTCCTGTCCCTCCTGGGATACCAGCCCAAGCTGGACCGCTGCCTGTCCTGCGGCTGCAGCGCCACGAAGCTTATGATCTTCTCGGGCCTGAAGGGGGGCGCGCTCTGCCCGGACTGCATGGTCTCGTCAGGCGATGACCAGGTGCGGATCTCGGCCGGGGCGATCGGGTTCTATTACCAGGCTTTGCGGATGGACATGGACAAGGTCTGCAGGCTGAAGCCCTCACTGGACATCATGCGCGAGCTTGACCGCGCATTTTCCGTCCACACGGTGCATATTCTCGGCAGACGGCTCCGGTCCACAGAATTTCTGAGGTCGCTTCAGGCGCTATAGGCAGCGGGTTGGGGGGGGTGCCGGGCCGGCGCGTTATTTCTTCTTCAGGATGGCCCGCCAGCCCGTGGCCTGCTGCATCGTGGGGCGGTAGACCTTGCTGACGCTTCCTGCCTGTTCCGTGATATAGAAGGCGTCGGGGACGATCGATTTGACTAGGCTGATAATGGGCTTCAGGTCGCTGCGCTGGCAGACAATGTAGAGCTGGGTGACGGGTCCCGATTTGCCCTGTCCCTCGAAGGTGGTGACCGCGAAACCCACATCGCGGACCGCTTCAGCCGTTATCTCACCGTCACGGGGGCAGATGACGCGCAGCACGATGTGGCCGAAGGCAATCTTTTTTTCGAGCAGGATGCCCACGACGCTGCCGGTGGAGAAGCCGAGGGCGTAGAAGATGCCGAGGACAGGCCGCTGCATGATGTCGGCCAGCACGGTCGTAATGATGGCCAGCCAGAGGCTGACCTCGAGGAATCCGAGCACAAAGGCCGTTTTCATCCTGCCGTGCACGATGCTGATCATCCGTATGGTGCCCATGGCAACGTCAACGACGCGGGCGGCGAACACGGCAAGGCCGGTCAACAATGTCGGGATGTCGAGTCCAATATCCATAGCGCAGCCTTCGGTCGCAAGTGATAATTGAAAAATTTCCTTGCAGCAGTCGAGGACGAGTATACCGCATGTATTTTCACATTGCAAGGGCGTGTCTGACGAACTCGCTTTAATAGTCGACCATTCCATGACAGGGGAGGTAATCACATGAACAGAAAAAGAAACGGATTGAAAATGTTTTGGTTTGCGCTGTTGATCGTTCCGGCTGCGGCATCAATGATCCCGGCCATTGGATGCACGAATAAAGCGCCCGATATTCGGATCGAGAAGGCCTCGGCGCAGGTATCACCGGCCATGCTCGGCGTTGCATCGGTGTTTATGAACATCGTGAACAGCGGGGGCAAGGACGTGCTCTTGTCGGCGAAAACGGATGTGAAAGGTACGGTCACCGAGCTGCATGACATTAAGGATGGAAAGATGGTGAAGGTAGAGCGTATTGACGTGCCGTCCAGCGGCATCGGTCAGCTCAAGTCAGGCAGTCTGCACATTATGATATTCAACCTCCCCAAGGACTTGAAGCCAGGAAGCTCTATCCGGCTGGTCCTTGTCTTCGAGAAGGCCGGCGAAATGGCGCTGACAGTTGCGATGGAAAGCAACATGATGCATCAGATGGGCCATGGAGGCCATTAATTTATAATTTCATATAGTCTCAAACTATAATTTGAAATTGACTTGATTGCTCTTGAGGTGTTACTCTGTTGCACAAAGGTGATGAATGCTATGCAAAGATTTACTATGCAGTGTATGGCGTTCCGCGTCTGATCGCCGCTCATCACCTGAGCAGTAGAAATCATGCACCTGCAGAGCGGTGTCCAATCGAAACGCATTTTACAAGGGGGAGGTACCTAACGATGAAGAAGTTTATAGGCATCATAGCTGTTGTCGTGATAGCGTTCTTCGGCTATCTGGGTCTTACTGCTGTCAGTCCCGATGCACCCGTTGCCGTGGCTGCGAAGAGCACCTATTCCGCGACCGTATACGTGGCGGGCATGGGCGGCCATTTCGCCAAAGCGGACATACTGATCGACCCGTCGAACGAAACGAGCCCGATCAGCGTCGCCAATCTTGACAGGGTTGTGATCGGCGACAAAACGACCCATCCTACCCACGACGCCCGGATCGATTCGAACGATTCGAACGTGCTGTTCTGGTCGACCTACGTGCTCGATCCCCAGGGCAAGATGCACGTGGGCAAGTCGGACCTCAAGACCGGCAATGTGGTCACCGACATTGCGCTGGACCCGGATCCAAAGGCTTCGGGCAAGAAGCCGCCGCTTTACTGCGCCTCAGGCCAGAGCAAGAAGTATTTCATGCCCGTGTTCATGGGTACGGAAGGCTACATCGATGTTTTCGACAAAAAGACGATGAAGCTGAAACACCGCGTGTTCGTGTCCGACATGGGCTACAAGGCCGGCACGTACAAGTTCGTGCACGGCATCAACAGCCCGGACATGAAGACGTTCCTCGTAGTGATGAACCAGGCCGAGGCTGACGGCAAGGGCAACGGCAAAGTGGACTTTGTCCTCGTTGACATGAAGTCACTGGAGAAGGGCAAGTGGAAGGTGCTCGCGAAGAACACCCTGACCGGCGAGCCGAACAAGACCCTGACCTTCCGTGAGTTCTTCAGCAATGACGGAAAATATATTTACCAGTCCGCTGCTGACCGTATGTGGGTTCTCGACGGCGAGACGCTCGCCATGGTGGACGAGAAGATGGTGCCTGTCGAGGGATCGCAGATCCATGACGTCATGCCCACACCGGACGCCAAGTACGCGGTGCTGACGGTCAGGCAGGTGGCAAATGCCTGCGATGTGGACGGCAAGCCTATCGAAGGCAAGGACATCACCGATGGCTTCCTTCTGCTGTACGACACAACGGCCAAGAAGATCATAGACAAGCCGGTATCGGTTTGCTGGAACTGCCACAAGGGCATCGGTCTTGGCGACAAGACGGCCGTGCTCTGCGGTATTGACGCTGTCTGGAAGAATTAATCGATAGCGTCCATTAACCTGATTGATCATTAATTGAGGGAGGTTCCCTGATCGAAAGGGGGCCTCCCTCTCGTTATGTCCGGAGCAAGAGATCTTTAATCCATGAAGAACCGATTTTCCCTCTTTTCTTTCGCCCTCAAGAACATCCGACGCAAGGCTGTCCGGAGCACCATGCTTGCGTCTGCAATCATGCTGCTGACGGCATCGATCGTCTTCGCCGTCTCCTTCATCACCCGCGTCCATTCGGGCATATCCCTCATGACCAGCAGGCTCGGCGCCGACATCATGGTCGTGCCGACGGGTTCCCGGGGCGCGGCTGAAGAGGTCCTGCTGGAGAACAAGGTCAAATCATTCTATATGGACGGGAGCGTCCTTGACCGTGTTCGGAACATTGAGGGGGTCGAGGAGGTGACGGCGCAAACCTATCTTGTGACCCTCTCTGCGTTGTGCTGTTCCGTTCCCGAATCCATCGTGGTCGCCTTTGATCAGAAGAGCGACTTCATTGTTCGTCCCTGGTTGACCGAGAAACTCGGCAGACCTTTGAAGAAAGGTGAGGCCATTGTCGGCCATGAGTCCGCTTTCAACATCACTGTGGGCCTCGTGGAGATCGACAGCATGCTGTTCGGGAATGTCTTTCGCATGGTCGGAGTGCTGGACAAGACAGGCACGGGGCTCGACAATGCCATTTTTATCAGCGATGAGAATATCACCGATATTCTCCGGTCCGGAACAGCGGGCATCAAGCCGGGGCAGGTCTCTATCGCCTTTGTGAAGGTCCGGAAAGGCTATGACCCGAAGCTGGTCGCCAACGCCGTTGAGAACAACATTCTTGAAGCCGATGCGGTGATGCGCAAGGACATCGGCAAGCGCATTATACAGACCCTGCGCGACGTGAGCGGCATCTTTACGGCCGCCGTGGTCCTGGCGGCGCTCCTGTCGGGATTCCTGGCCTGGACGGTATTCTCAGCCGTTGCCAATGAGCGGGCCAGGGAGGTCGGCATCATGCGGGCCATCGGTGCGCGGGAATCGGATGTGGTTCGCCTGTTCCTGTGGGAGGTCTTCCTCATCGGCATTGCAGGCAGTGTTCTGGGGATCATTGGAGGGACCGCGCTCTCCGTCATGCTTGCCAGAAGTTTTATTTTGCTCAAGGACCTTGCCGGCGATCTGGGGATCGCAGTCCGCGCGCTGATCGCCGTTGCTGGTCTTATTGGCGGCGTGGCGGTATGCGTGATCGGAGCGCTTTCGCCGCTTCGCCGTATTAAGAAGCTTGAGCCCCTGGGCGCGATGAAGGAGGCGTGACGGATGGCATTGCTCGTCCTGGACAACATTGCGAAGGTCTATGAAGCGGTAGGGGAGACCATCCGTGCTGTCGGCGGCGTGTCCCTGGCCGTGGAAAAGGGCGAGTTCATATCCATTGTGGGTCATTCCGGATCGGGCAAGACCACCCTGCTTTCGATCATCGGAGGTCTTTGTCGACCGACAAGCGGTTCGATCCTTTACAATGATTCCGATATCGGGGCCCTCGACAGCGACGGGCTGGCGAAGTACCGTGCTGAGCGGATCGGGTTCATGTTCCAGTTCGCCAGCCTGCTGCCGGTGCTTACGGCAAAAGAGAACCTCATGCTGCCGCTCCTGTTCCAGGGAGCCAGGGACAGGTCTGCGAAGGGCGATGGCGAGCAAAAGGCCGAGGAGCTGCTGCGACGCGTGGGGCTCGCAGACAAAATCAACGCCTATCCTGCCCAGCTTTCAGGCGGCCAGCAGCGCCGCGTGGCCATTGCCCGGGCTTTCATGAACGATCCCGAGATCATCCTGGCCGATGAACCGACAGGCGACCTCGATGAACAGACCGAAGAGGACATGATGCGGTTCTTCCAGGCTATGAACAGGGAGCAGGGTGTCACCTTCATCATGGTGACCCACAACAGGGATCTGGCTAGTCGGGCGTCCCGTCAGTTCAGCATGACCCATGGCGCGCATGAGGAGCTAGCCCGCGCCTAAGCCTCTCGATCTTTCGCGAGTTGTTGTCCATGCTTGTCCATTCGCCATACTCTTCAAAGCACATTTTGAAAAATCCTGTTTTTTGTTGACATTACCCTCCTGAAAGAGTAATTTTTCCCGTATGATACGCAAAGCCAGAATCTCCGATGTCAAAGCCATGCAGACACTCGTCAACAGCTACGCGGAATCGGGCCAGATGCTCGCCCGGACGCTGAATGACCTCTACGAAGGCCTGAGGGATTTCTCGGTCTTTGAAGAGAATGGCTCTGTTATCGGCGTTTGCGCGCTCCATGTGAGCTGGGACGGTCTAGCTGAGATCCGCTCTCTTGCGGTCCGGCCGGACCGGTTGAAGAAAGGCATCGGCAAGGCCCTGGTGAGCCACTGCCTTGCCGAAGCGAAGACGCTCGGTGTGGGGCGCGTGTTCGTACTCACCTATCAGAGCCCATTCTTCCGGAACCTCGGTTTTTTCGATCTGGACAAAAAAGAACTGCCCCATAAGATCTGGACGGACTGCCTTAATTGCGTGAAGTTTCCCGACTGCGATGAATCTGCGCTCATGATCACCTTGCCGCAGTTCTAGCCATGACCGTCCAGCGATCACATGCTGATCCTTCCGGGTTTACGCCACTTGCCCGGGAAACCTGGCATGCGTCTTGCTTAAATCTACCGAGTTTGAGCAGCGTGCGTTTTTCATCTTAGCAGAAAATACAATAAATCAACATGTTGTCTCTCTATGTTCATATTCCTTTCTGTGCTGGAAAATGCCGATACTGTGGCTTTTTTTCCACAGTCTATACTGTCGAGGCTGCTGACCAATTCCTGAAGGCCCTGGGCCAGGAAGCGTTCTTATTGCGCAGGCAATTCCAGGATCAGGTCTTCGAGACCCTCTATATCGGCGGAGGGACGCCATCCCTGCTTTCACCTCGACAGATCACGGACCTCTTTGAGCTGCTGAAAGCGAATTTCCATTTTTTCTCCGGCGGTGAATGGTCCATAGAAGCGAATCCTGATTCCCTTTCAAGTGAAACGTTCGATATGCTTCTGGAAGCAGGAGTGAACCGTTTGAGCATCGGAGTGCAGTCTTTTTCAGACGAAGAGCTCCGTGTGCTGGGAAGAAGGCATAAGGCCCTTCGCGCAGAGGAATCGGTCCGGCAGGCCCAGAGGTCGGGATTCAGGAACATCGGCATTGACCTTATATTCGGAATTCCCGGTCAGTCTCTGGCGGACTGGGAGAAGACCCTCGCATCGGCCGTCGGGTTGGGGCCTCAGCACATCTCAGCCTATGCCTTATCTCTTGATGAGGGGACCATTTTTTCCCGTGAGGCCGCTGCCGGCGCCTTGTCGCTTCCTGACGAAGGAATAGTCTCAGCCATGTATGATAAGGCCCTGGATATGCTCAGAGGGGCCGGATACGGCCACTATGAGATCTCGAACTTTGCCCTGCCCGGCTGCGAGTGCAGGCACAACAGGAATTACTGGAGCAGAGGGGAGTATCTCGGCCTGGGTCCCGGCGCATGGTCCTTTGTGAGAGGCCGCCGGAGCTCAAATTGTGCCGACATCTGCGCTTATGAGCAACAGCTGTCCGGGGGTGCATTGCCAACGGCCTATGAGGAGAGCGTTGGATCGACCGAGGCTGCGGCAGAGACGCTGCTGCTTGCTCTCCGAACCGGAGAAGGTCTGGATATCCGGGACTATGAGCGCCTGTGCGGAAGGCCTGCTGCGGCGCGAGTGCATGCAGGCGCTGCGCGACTGCTCGGGAGCGGCCTTGTACAGATCGCTGATGGTCGGATCCGGCTGACGGCAAGGGGTATGTTCCTCTCCGATGAGGTCATTGAAAGGCTCTGGACCTAATTTTTTGTTTACAGCGCGATGGGTAGATGCTATAGTAATCCGTTCTTTTAAGACCATGAGGGAGGCTCGCAGGACTGTGCATTTCAGACGATTCGCCGCAAGTATGATCACGATCGTGATGTTCAGCAGCGGCCTCGCGGCCGCCGCTGAAAAAGGCATCACCGTGACATTGATCGAGGTGCAGGGGAACAGGAGGATCGAGTCAGCAACGATCCTTGCCAAGATCGGAACGAAGGAAGGCAAACCTTTCTCGCCGACCCAGCTTCGTGATGACATCACCGAACTATACCGCATGGGCCACTTTGACGATGTGCAGGTACGGACAGAGGGGTTCGAGCACGGTCTCAAGGTCATCTTCGCCGTCAAAGAGAAGCCCCTGGTCCGTGAGGTCTCCATCGAAGGGACCGACGCCATAGATTCCGAAGAGCTCCGGAAGAGCCTGACCATCCTGCCTCGAAGCGCATTCAATGAACAGGTAATGCACGACAATGCCGAAAAGCTCCGTCTCCGGTATCAGGACACGGGGTACTACAATGCCGTGGTGGTCCCTGTGGTGACACAGCACCGCGGCGGCGACCGGAGCATCGTCTATTACGTAAATGAAGCGGACAAGGTCAAGCTCCGCAGCATCATCATCACGGGCGCCAAGGCCATCTCCGAGGATGAGATCAAGAAACAGCTCAAGACGCAGGAACACTGGTTCTTCTCGGCCCTCGGCAAAAGTGGCACGCTCCGCAAGGAGGACCTGCAGGGCGACATTGAGATCATCCGCAACCTCTATTACAATCAGGGTTACATCCAGGTGCAGGTGGACGAGCCGGTGATCGAGATGAAAATCATCGAGAAACGATCCTTCCTGCTCCTGGGCAAGCGAAAGAAGCATTCGGAGCTGGCGGTGCGAATCCATGTGCGGGAAGGCGACCAGTTCCGCGTGGGGGCGATGTCCTTCAAAGGCAATGCGATCATTTCCGAAAGCGAATTGAAAAAGGAGATGAAGCTCTCTTCAGGCGATATATTCAGCCGCGAGCGGCTTCGCCAGGATGTGGGCGCGATCATCGACCGTTATGACGGCATGGCCCGCCCTTTTGCGAATGTGACGCCGCTCTTCGACATTGATGCGGGACGGCGGATCGTAGCGATCACCATGGATATCAGTGAAGGCGGCGAGGTCCGTATCGGCCGCATCGACATCACCGGGAACACAAAAACCCGGGACAAGGTGATCCGCCGCGAGATGCGCCTTGACGAAGGGGACCTGTACAACCGCAAAGCCCTGAAACGGAGCTACGAGCGGCTCTATAACCTCAATTATTTCGAGACCGTTGACGTCGCACCGGAACGGCGAGGGCTGGAATCCGTCATGGACCTGAACGTTAAGGTGAAGGAAAAACTGACGGGCACCCTGAGCATAGGCGGCGGCTACAGCTCCGTGGACGGTCTGATCGGGCTGGCCGAAGTGACGCAGGGCAACTTTTTGGGCCGCGGCCAGGTGGTCAAGTTCAAGACCCAGTGGGGCGGCACCCGGCGGACCCTGGTGGTAAGCTTCCGGGAACCCTATCTTTTTGATCAGCCGATCTGGGGCCAGGCCGACGTGTACAACCAGACCCAGGATTATGACGGCTACTCCATGGACTCGAACGGCGCTGCACTCAGCTTCGGCAAGAGCTTCGGCGAGTATGTGGCCGGCTCGATCCGCTACGGGTTCGACAAGTCAACGTTGACCAATTATAACGAAGCGCTGCTGAGTGAGCTGCTGCTTCAGCAGCTGAATACCTACGGCGACACGGTGACCTCAAGCGCCATTACGGTCAGCCTTGCCCGCGATTCCCGTGATTATTTTCTTGATCCCAAGAAGGGGTCACGGAATTCCATCTTCGTTGAGTATGCCGGCGGTCCGCTGGGAGGCGACCCGAGCTTTATCAAGTCCGTCGTCGATTCAGGCTGGTACTTTCCGCTCTTTGGAGATACTTCCTTCATGCTGCGCGGCCGCTTCGGCTACGCAGCCTCCCTTATCGACAAGCCTCTGCCTTCGGGCGAGCGTTTCTTTGTAGGCGGCACCAGCACGGTGCGCGGATTCAAGTACGGCGGGGCCGGGCCGGTAGAGCCTGTATATGATGATTTAGCGAGCCCCACACCAACTATCATCGACTACACCCGTATCGGAGGGACCAGGGAGCTTATTTTCAACGCAGAGTTCAACTTTCCCATTGTTGCCGCTGCGCGGCTCAAGGGGGTGCTGTTCTACGATATTGGGAAGGCCTTCGATGATGGCGAGTCCATCCGGCTCAGTCAATTGCGCCACGCCGTGGGCTGGGGCTTCAGGTGGTTCACCCCTGTGGGGCCTCTGCGGTTCGAATGGGGCTATATTGTGAACCAGCAGACCAATGACCTGGCAAGCCAGTTCGAATTTTCGATCGGGACGATCTTCTAGACCGTTTCAGGGTAGGGGCGGGCATGCCCGCCCTTTGGGCGACCATGGTCGCCCCTACGATAGTATTGTTGATGACGATCTTTCACTACATCCATAACAACACGGAGGGGGACATGAAAAAATTACTGGTTGCGATTCTGGCAATGATGGTGTTTCTGCCTGCTGCTGCGACAGCGGAAACGAAGATCGGTTATGTGGACACGCAGCAGGTTTTTGATGTTGCCAAGCTCGGGAAAAAGTATAAGGGCATTCTGCAGGAGTACTTCAGCGCAAGAAAGAAGATCCTTGACGCCGATGCCGATGAAATCCGGCGGCTGGAGGAGGAATACCGGAAGCAGGCATCGGTCATGAAGGAGAACGCCCGGAAGGAAAAGGAAGAAGGCATCAGCCGCAAGATCGCCGATTTCCAGAAGAAGCAGGGCGAGTTCAACGAAGAGGTCGGCAAGAAGAACGACGAACTGTCGAAGGAATTCGACCAGATGCTGATGGTCGTTCTGAAGGACATTGCCAAAAAAGGGAAGTTTACGCTCGTGCTGAACAAGTTGATCACCCTTGGGCCGCGGGCCGAGGTGCCGGTCATCCTCTACGCTGAGGAAGGCATCGAAGTCACGGACAAGGTTGTGGCCGAGATGGACAAAAAGTTCGGTGACAAGTAAGGGTAGGGGCGGGCATACCCGCCCTTTGGTCGACCATGGTCGTCCCTACGTTGTTATTGATTGCAAGGGCATTCTCAGATGAAACTTTTTGAGCTGGCACAACTCCTGAGCGCGGAACTTGTCGGCACGCAAGACATCGAGATCACGGGGGCTGCGGGTCTGCGTGAGGCCGGCCCCGGTCTCATCACCTATGTGACCGACGGCAAGCACCTGAGGGAGCTTGACGGTTCCCATGCTTCGGCAGCAATTGTGCCTCTGGGCACCGCGGAAAGGGACATGCCGCTGCTGCTCGTAAAGAATCCGCGATATGCCTTCAGCCTGGCGCTGAAACATTTTTACGTAGACCTGACGGTTCCCTCCGGTATCAGCGACAGGTCTTCGATCGGTGCAGGTGCCGTTATCGGCAAAGACCCTTCCATTCATCCCTTCGCCGTAGTCGGCGCAGGAGCACGGATCGGCGATCGCGTCGTGCTCTTTCCCGGCGCTTATGTGGGCGATGGTTCAATCCTGGGCGATGACTGCGTTATACACGCGAATGTCTCCATCAGGGAAGGCGTTACCATCGGAAACCGCGTCATCATCCACGCAGGTACCGTGATCGGGAGCGACGGCTTCGGCTTTGTTACCGAAGGCGGCATCCATCATAAGATTCCCCAGGTAGGCGGCGTGGTGATCGGCGATGACGTGGAGGTCGGCGCGAACTGCTCCATCGACCGGGCCACGCTCGGAAATACCGTGATCAAGACCGGAGCGAAGCTGGACAACCAGGTCCATCTTGCCCACAACGTTGTCATCGGCGAGCATTGTCTGATAGCCGGCCAGGTCGGTATTGCCGGGAGCAGCACTCTCGGCAGCTATGTCGTGTTCGGCGGCCAGGTGGGAGTTGCCGACCATACGACCGTTGGCGACCGGGTCATGGCGGGCGGCAAGGCTGTCATCGCAAAGGATGTTCCGCCGGGCCAGATCATTGCCGGCAATTACGCCATGCCGATCCGGGAATGGCTCAAGGTCCAGGCCGTGTTGCCGAAACTGCCAGAGCTCAAGAAGCTCGTTGTTGATCTTGAACGCCGTATTGCAGTGATCGAAAAAAAAGACTGCTAACTCATTTTGGGCAAGGGGGATAGGAAATGCTGGATATCAATGAAATCATGAGCCTGCTTCCTCATCGCTATCCATTTCTGATGCTTGACAAGATCGTGGAGATGGAGCCGCAGAAGCGTATCGTGGGCATCAAGAACGTAACGATCAACGAGCCTTTTTTTCAGGGGCATTTTCCCGGACACCCGATCATGCCCGGCGTGCTGCTGCTCGAGGGCATGGCGCAGGCAGGCGGCGTGCTGGCGCTCCTGTCGGACCCTGAACCGGAAAAAAAGGTGCTCTATTTCATGAGCATCGACAAGGCCAAGTTCCGCAAGCCTGTGCTTCCCGGCGACCAGGTGCGCTTTGAGCTGGACGTGATCAAGCAGCGCGGTCCTATCAAGAGCTTCAAGGCCCTGGCACTCGTGGAAGGGGCTGTTGTCGCCGAATCGGAAATGATGGCCATGATCGTTGACAAGGACGCGCAGAAAAAATAATCGACAGGGGGCTGCGAGTGAACATCCACCCAACAGCGGTTGTACATCCCAGGGCCGAACTGGCCGATGACGTAGAGGTCGGCCCCTATACGGTCATCAGCGAGCATGTGAAGATCGGCAAGGGCACGAAGATAGGGCCCCATGTGCTGATCGACGGCTGGACCACGATCGGTGAGCGTAACCAGATCCATTCCTTCTCAAGCATCGGGTCTCCGCCGCAGGATGTCGGCTATCGTAATGAAGAGACCTACCTGATCATCGGGAATGACAACGTGATCCGGGAGTGCGCCACGATCAACCGCGCAACGACCAAGCAGGACCGGAAATCCGAGATCGGCGACAGGAATTATCTGATGGCCTACTCGCATATCGCCCACGACTGCAAGCTGGGCAACAATATCATCATGGCGAATTCGGCCGGACTGGCAGGCCATATTGTTATAGAGGATTATGCCATCCTCGGCGGCATCGTCGGGGTCCATCAGCACGTGCGTATCGGGGCCTACTCCATGATCGGCGGCCAGTCGGCCATCGTACAGGACATCCCCCCCTACGTCAGCGCTGCCGGCAACCGGGCGCAGCTCTATGGGCTGAACACGATAGGCCTCAAGCGCAAAGGGTTCAGTGACGAGGTGATCAATGAGCTGCGCACGGCCTACAAGATCATTTTTCGGTCCGGGCTTACGCTGGAAGAAGCGTCCAAGAGGGTTTTGGAGGAGTTTTCAGCTTCCCATAAAGAGGTCCAGTATTTCGTGAACTTCATGCGTAATTCGAAACGGGGAGTGACGAGATGAAAGAGGCAGAAGTCATAGGTCAGCAGTCAGAAGAGCATGAATAAGATCGGACTGATAGCCGGAAACGGCCTCTTTCCTCTGGAGTTCGCCCGGGCAGCCAAGGCGCAGGGCCTGGAGGTCGTTGTCGCTGCTCATGAAGGAGAGACATCGCCTGAGATCGAGAAGATAGCCGATGCGGTGACCTGGATCAAGGTGGGCCAGCTCGGAAAGCTCATCAAAATATTCAAGGATCACGGCGTCTCCGATGTGCTGATGGCCGGCGGGATCAAGAAGACCCGGCTCTTCAGCGGCGCGCTTCCTGACCTGCGGGGAGCTGCGCTCCTGGCCAAGATGCTGCACAAAAAAGATGATTCTCTCCTGCGGGCCGTGGCAGCGGAACTTGAGTCAGAGGGGATCACGGTCCGTGAGTCGACGCTCTTTCTCGACTCGATACTGGCGCCAGTCGGTGTGATCACCAGGCGGAAGCCCTCAAAGGGTGAATGGAAGGACATCGAGTTCGGTTGGCAGATGGCAAAGGAGATCGGCAGGCTCGATATCGGGCAAACCGTTGTGGTGAAGGACCAGGCAGTGCTCGCCGTGGAAGCTATTGAGGGGACGGACGAGGCCATCCGCCGGGGAGGCCGCCTGTGCAGCGAAGGAGCTGTCGTGGTCAAGATCTGCAAGCCGGCGCAGGACCTGCGGTTCGATCTGCCGGCAGCTGGAACCCAGACGGTCAGGTCCATGCTGGAGGTCAAAGCGGTCTGTCTGGCCGTTGAAGCGCGCAAGACGATCATCCTGGAACGGGAGCAGGTGATCAGGGAAGCAGATGCGGCGGGGATCTCCATCGTGGGAGTTCAGGATAAAAATTTTGCAACCACAGATGAACGCGGTAAATATACATGATTCGGCTACTGCTAAACGCTGATAAAGACGTACTAAACTGAATCCGCCACGGATTCGCTGAGGCACGGAGTAAAATATCTTGAAACAATCGGATTCTTGTCCTCCGTGTTCTCCGCGACTCCGTGGTTAAGGAATTTATTGCATGAAAAAACTCAGAGTGGGCGTCATCGGCGTGGGGTACCTGGGCCAGTTCCACGCTGAAAAATATTCCCGGCTCCCGGCTGCGGAACTCGTAGGCGTTGTCGATGCCGATGCGGCGCGGGCCGGTGAGGTCGCGAAGAAACTGAACACCGTGGCATTCAGCGATCCGTCGCAGCTCTTCACGAAGGTCGATGCTGTCAGCATCGCCGTGCCGACGGTCTACCATTACGGGACTGCAAAGGCCTGTCTGGAGCAGGGCATCCATGTCCTGCTCGAGAAACCGATCACCGTCACCATTGAAGAGGCTGATGAACTGATCGGCCTGGCAGAAAGCAAGGGGCTTACGCTCCAGATCGGACATATCGAGCGCTTCAGCCCTGCTTTTACGGCGGTCAAGGAGCGGCTGAGTTCGCCGCGCTATATCTCGGCTGAGCGAAGCGCCCCCTTCACGGTGCGGTGCACCGATGTGAATGTGGTGCTCGATCTCATGATCCACGATCTGGATATCGTCACTGACCTGGCGGGCGCCGAGCCGGAAAAGGTCTCGGCTGCCGGCGCGTCGGTAATCACGAAGGAGGTAGATTCAGCCTTGGCCAGGATCGTCTTCCGGAACGGCTGCGTGGCCGATGTGATGGCCAGCAGGGTGTCCGATGAGAAGAAGCGAGTTCTGCGCGTTTTTGACGGCGATCTGCTGTATACCGCCGACTATCAGGCGCAGAAGGCGACGATGTCGCGCCGGAGTGCCGGCGAGGTATGCGAGCTGCAGCCCACGGACATCTCGACGGAACGGCGCGATACGCTGAATGAGGAGATTACGGCCTTTGTCGCGAGCATCGGGAGCGGAGTCCGTCCTCTCGTGACGGGCGTGGAAGGCCGCAGAGCGCTGGTCCTGGCGCAGATGATCACGCAGAACATCGAAAAAGGGAGCACGGAGTTCACTCCTGTCCCTGCATAGAGGGGACTGCATCAATGAACACTAGCGATGTTTTTTTCAAGATTTGACATGCTCGCGAGAGTGTTTATACCATCATGGCCTTCAGGCATACATCAAATTTGCAATTTCCAATTTTCAATTTCGGCTGGAGTTCGCGCTATGAAGAAAGAGAGTAGACTGAGATGACCATACCGATGGTGGACCTGAAGATCCAGTATCAGGCGATTAAGAAGGACGTGGATGCGGCGATCAGCGCGATCATGGAAAATTCCGCCTTCATCCTCGGCCCTGAGGGGAAAGTGCTGGAACAGGAGATCGCCGCCTACCACGGGCTGAAGCATGCTGCCGGCGTGTCCTCGGGGACCGATGCGCTCCACCTGGCGCTGCGCGCCGCAGGGATAGGGCAGGGCGACGAGGTGATCACCACGCCGTTCACCTTCATTGCCACGGCCGAGGCGATTTCCTACGTCGGCGCCGTGCCGGTCTTTGTGGACATTGAGCCGGACACGCTGAACATGGATGTTTCGCTGATCGGGAAGAAGATCACCAAGAAGACCAAGGCCGTCATTCCTGTCCATCTCTTCGGTCATCCCGTCGACATGGACGGTCTGATGAAGATCGCCAGGGAGCACAAATTGAAAGTGATCGAGGACTGCGCTCAGTCTTTCGGCGCCGAGTACAAAGGCAAAAAGACGGGTGCCTTCGGTGATTTCGGGTGCTTCAGCTTCTTTCCGAGCAAAAACCTGGGATGCTACGGCGACGGAGGAATGGTGGCCACGGCAGGACAGGAAGGCGCTGACCGGCTGTTGAGCCTTCGGAACCACGGCAGCCGTGTGCGGTACTATCATGATGAGGTCGGCTACAACAGCAGGCTTGACGAGATCCAGGCGGCAGTCCTGCGGATCAAGTTCAAGAGGATCGATGAATATAACCGGAAGCGGCAGGAAAACGCTGCGCTGTATACAAAATATCTGGCCGGCGCCGGGGTGCGTACGCCTGTTGTGAAAGAAGGATCCACCCATGTATTCCACCAGTATACCATCATGGTTAAGAACCGTGATAAGGTGAAAGAAACTCTTGATGCAGGCAAAGTGACGTCCTCCATGGTCTATTATCCCGTGCCGCTTCACCTCCAGAAGGCATATCGTGATCTCGGGATGAAGCCTGGTAGCCTTCCGAAGGCGGAGCAGGCAGCCGCAGAGGTGCTGTCCCTGCCCATGTATCCCGAATTGACGGAAGAGCAGATCAAGACCGCAGCCGAAGCGGTGAAAAGAGCATTGTAGAGTGACGAACGAACGTCCGAAGAAAGTCCTGATCATTGCCGGCGAGGCCTCGGGCGACATGCACGGCGCCAATCTGGTGCGCGAGGTCGTGAAGCAGGATCCCTCGGTGCGTTTCTACGGCGTCGGGAGCAGGGGTATGCAGGCGGCGGGCGTGCATCTCCTGGCTGATGCATCGGGAATATCAGTGGTCGGCATTACCGAGGTGCTGACCCATATCTCCACCATTTACCGGGTCTATGCGAAGCTCAAGCGATTTCTGCGCGCTGAACGGCCCGATCTCCTGGTACTGATCGATTTCCCTGATTTTAACATTCTCGTCGGGAAAGCGGCAAAGAAGCTCGGCATTCCCATCCTGTACTACATCAGCCCCCAGGTTTGGGCATGGCGCAAGGGGCGGATCCACACCATCGCCGAGCTGGTCAAGACCATGATCGTGGTATTCCCCTTTGAGGTCGACCTCTATAAGCAGGCCGGTGTTGACGTCAGGTTTGTAGGCCATCCGCTTACCGATGTGGCTGTATCGGACCACTCAGTTTCTGATGCGCGGCGCCTGCTCGGACTTGATCCTTTACGGCGCGTTGTGGCGATCCTGCCGGGAAGCCGGCGAAAGGAGATCGTCAATCTCCTGCCGGACATGCTTGGAGCCGCGGCGATCCTGAAGGAGCGGTTTCCGGACCTGCAGTTCGTGCTTCCTGTTGCGCCGACGCTCAGCAGGGAAGTGCTCCGATCTTATACAGATGGATCAGCCGTTCCGGTGCAACTCGTGGAGGGAAGGGCCTACGATGTTCTGCGTGCTGCGGACGCGGCGATCGTGACCTCAGGCACGGCAACGCTTGAGACCGGGCTGATGGGAGTACCCATGGTCGTCGTATACCGCATGTCATCGGCCTCCTATTCCCTGGTCCGGTTTGTGGCAAAGGCGAAGTTCATTGCTCTTGTGAACATCATATCGAACAGGCAGGTGGTGCCGGAGCTTATTCAGAACGCCGTCACGCCGGCCGCCATCGCCGATGCTTTGACACCGCTGATCAGTGATAAGGACATTCAGGAGAACATGAAGGCCGATCTCCGCTCTGTCAGGGCAGGCCTGGGAGAGTCCGGCGCGTCAGCCCGGGCGGCGGCAGTGGTCAGGGAAGTGCTGAATCTGAGCAGAGCGCAAAGGGCAGAACGCAAAGGGTAGAAAACAGGCCACAGCTGTTATCGCTGCTGACGTTACGCCATGCGCCATGCTCTCTGCTCCATGCGGATTTTTATGAAACTCTACAAACGACTTCTGAAATATCTCATGCCTTACAAGATGCGGCTCATTTGGGCCGCGGTCTTCATGGGCCTGACAAGCGTTATGATCGCCGGCCAGACGTATCTTGTCAAGCCGCTCATGGACAAGGTGATCATCGGTATGGACTGGCGTCTGGGCCGGCTGGTTGCTCCTGCGCTGATCATCGTGACCGTCCTGAAAGGATTTGCATGGTATGTCCGTGATTATCTCATGGGATATGTCGGCCAAAAGATCGTCAACGATATTCGCGATCAGCTCTATGCGCATGTCATGTCCCTTTCCTTCCCGTTCTTCACAAGGACGCCCACGGGCGTGATCATGTCCCGTATCACGAATGACGTGAATCTCGTGCAGGGAGCGCTCACTCGGGCGCCGGCAAGCCTTGTTCAGGGCGTCCTTACGATGCTGGTACTGACCGCATACATCATCAATCTCAACTGGCGCCTCGCCTCCTTTGCTGTCATTGTTCTGCCACTTGCCGGCTTTGCTCTGTCACGATTCGGCAGGCGGTTCCGCAAGGCAAGCACGCAGATGCAGGAACAGACCGGCGTTTTGACATCTCATCTCCATGAGACGGTGGCCGGCGTGAGGATCGTGAAGGCATTCGGCATGGAGGAACATGAGAGTCGAAGGTTTGCCGTTCAAAACAAGGGTTTGTTCAACTCACTGATGCGCTCCATAAAAGCGACTGCGGCATCACATCCTGTCATGGAGGTCATATCCATGTCAGGAACTTCTCTGGTGCTTGTGTACGGTCTTCATGCGATCATAGTGGAAAGATCCATGAGCCCGGGCGATTTCCTGTCCTTCATGACAGCGCTGATTTTTTTCTACCGGCCCTTGAAGGATCTGAACGGCGTGAACAATATCGTCCAGGAGGGCATGGCCGCGGCCAAGCGGATCTTCGAGGTGCTGGATACGGAGCCGGAGATCAGGGAGCACCGGGATGCCGTGGCGCTCCGTCCCTCCTTTTCCGCGGTGGAATTCAAGAACGTGTCGTTCAAGTATGAAGACGACATGGTATTGAAACAGATAAGCCTGGCCGTCCGCGCCGGCGAGACACTGGCCATCGTCGGAAAGAGCGGAGGAGGCAAGACCACCCTGGTCAATCTTATCCCGCGTTTCTACGACGTAACGGACGGCGCGATCCTGATCGACGGAACGGACATCCGGAACGCGTCCCTTGCATCGCTTCGGGCGCTCATGGCTGTGGTGACGCAGCAGACGATCCTGTTCAACGATACGGTACGCGGCAATATCGCCTACGGCAGGCCCGACTGCTCCGACGCAGAAGTCCGCAGGGCAGCCGAAGCGGCCTATGCCCATGAATTCATTTCCACGCTCCCGAAGGGATATGATACGATCATCGGCGAGTCGGGTGCGAAGCTGTCGGGCGGGCAGCGGCAGCGTGTAGCCATCGCCCGGGCGCTGCTGAAGGACGCGCCGATCCTGATCCTCGACGAGGCCACTTCATCGCTGGATACGGAATCAGAGCGCGAGGTCCAGGGCGCCCTGGACCGGCTCATGAAAGGACGCACCAGCTTTGTCATTGCGCATCGGCTCTCGACGATTATGAACGCCGACCGGATCATCGTGCTGAAGAACGGCAAGGTGATCGAAGAGGGGCGGCACGAAGATCTCCTGAAACGCGGCGGGGAATACAAGCATCTGTACGAGCAGCAGTTCCGCGACGAGCCGCCGATGAGGGTTCTCTGATGCTCCGGGCAAAGATCCTGTCATTCATTGTCTGGAGCTTCATATGGCTCTGGAGCTCCACTATCCGGACGCGCTTTGTGAATCGGGAGATACCGGACCAACTCGGCCAAGAGGGGCAGAATTTCCTTTACGCATTCTGGCATGGCCGACAGTTCCTGTTGTTCTATACCCATCGGAATACGGGCGTCATCATTCCGGCAAGCGAAAGCCGGGACGGAGAGATCCAGGCCGCGGTTCTGTCGCGTTTCGGATTCGATGTGGTGCGGGGTTCGAGTAAACGCAGAGGGGGCCGGGCGCTGCTCGGCATGGTGGATGGTCTGCGAAAAGGCAAGCGCGTTGCCATCGCTGTTGACGGCCCCCGGGGCCCTGTATACGTGGTCAAACCGGGAGCGATATATCTCGCCGGGAAGTTGAACAAGCCGATCGTTCCCGTGGCCGTGAGCGTGAAACGTCGCTGGATCCTCAGCAAAGTATGGGACCAGTACATGCTTCCGGTGCCGTTCACTTCGGGAGTGGTCGTCTATGGCCAGCCTGTTCTTGTGAAGGGAACCGATGAAGGCGAGCTCGAAGCGAAGCGGCGGGAGCTCGAAGAAGCGCTGCATCAGGTGACCCGGGAGGCAGATGCGTACTTTAAAAAAGGCGCATAGAGCAGAGGGTTGAACCCTATGCCCAATGCTCTATGCATATTACGGTGTCTAAGGTGATTCCATGTATATTCTCTACAATATATTGCTGATCATTGGCACACTGCTGCTTATGCCGGTCATCCTGTTCAAGCTGATCACGGTAAAAAAGTATCGTGGAGGCATTTCCCAGAAGCTTGGACACGTCCGGAAGAAGATCCTGCGGTTGGCCAGAAAAAGCCGCCCCATCTGGGTCCATGCCGTTTCCGTGGGCGAGGTCATGGCAGCCCACCCGCTGATCAGAGATCTCAAGAAGAAATATCCTCACAAGCCGCTGATCCTTTCGACGGTGACGGTCACCGGCAATCATACGGCCCGCCAGCGCGTGCCTGAAGCCGATGTGGTCTTTTATTTTCCCTTTGACTATCCCTGGATCGTGTCGAGGGTGATCAAAAAGATCAATCCTGCCGTAGTGCTTGTGGCGGAAACTGAATTGTGGCCCAACTTTTTTCGTTCCCTCAAGAAAGCAGGGATCCCGTCAGCTGTGGTAAACGGAAGGATTTCTCCCCATTCCTACAGGAACTACATGAAATTGAACTGGTTCTTCCGGAGTGTCTTTGCCAATGTGAGCCTTTTCTGCATGCAGTCCGAGGGAGACGCCGCCCGGATACGCGAGATCGGAGCCGCGCCGGAAAAGGTGCTGGTAACGGGCAATCTGAAGTTCGATCAGAAGATACCCGAACCCCAGCCGAGCCCGGTCCGGATCCCGCAGGGAAGCAAGGTGATCACCGCCGGCAGCACCCATAGAGGCGAAGAAGCCGCGCTTCTTGAGATATTCCGGCGTCTGAAGGACAGGCATCCCGAGCTGGTGTTGATACTTGCCCCCCGTCACCCTGAACGGTTCAGCGAAGTAGAAGGGGTCGTTATCAAACACGGATACGAGTGCCAGAGAAGAACGAAGATAACAGGCGCGGTCAAGGATGTGCTGCTGCTCGACACCATCGGCGAGCTCAGATCCTTCTACGCGGTCTGCGACATCGCCTTTGTTGGCGGCAGTCTCGTCAAGATAGGAGGGCATAACCTTCTGGAGCCTGCAGCCATGAAAAAGCCCGTATTATTCAGCCGTTATATGTATAATTTTAAAGAGATATCTGAAGCCCTTGTTTCGGCAGGCGGCGGCATTATGGTGAAAGATAAAAGAGAACTTTATCGTCAGATCGATAACCTCTTGTCAGACAAAGAACTTGCGCGCAGCACAGGTAAGCGTGCTTTTGAAGTCATAGCCTCACATTCAGGAGCCACAAGCAAAACGATCCAGGCCATAGAAAAGTTCATCAGTTGACGACACGGGATTATATAGAAGAGGTGATGTACGGCAGGAGAAGTTCCGTGCTCCTGAGCCCGATACTTCTTTTTCTGTCCCTGCTCTATGGTATTGTCATACTGCTGCGCCGTTTTTTTTATGCATCCGGGCTCTTTCAGGCCAGGAAACTTCCGGTCACGGTGATTTCTGTAGGCAACATCACTCTCGGCGGCACAGGCAAGACGCCTGCCGTGATCAGCATTGCGAACCTGCTTAGGGATAACGATAGATTTCCAGCGGTGGTGAGCAGGGGATATGGCCGCCAGAGCGATTCTGCCATACTGATCGCGTCGGATGGTGATTCCCTCGTCAGTAATACGGCTCAGTCCGGGGATGAGCCTGCGCTGATGGGAGCTAAACTGCCGGGCGTACCTGTCATCGTGGGCAGGAACAGATACGAAGCAGGCTTGTATGCCCACCAGGTCTTCGGACCGGACACGGTCGTTCTTGATGACGGATTCCAGCATAGAGGGCTTTGCCGGGACCTTGACATCGTTCTGATAGACGCCACAGACCCCTTCGGCAACGGCCGGCTCTTTCCCGCAGGGATCCTTCGTGAACCGCTTTCAGCCCTCCGGCGCGCCGGGGCTGTGGTCATCACCCGGAGCGAGGGCATCGCTGACCTGGGGCCGCTCAGAGACAGCATCGGGCATTATACCACAGCCCCCCTGTTCACGGCAGTCTACCGGGCCGTGAGCCTCTTTGATGTCAACGGGGAGGACGTTCGGCCTGTCTCGGCCCTCCGCGATCTTCCGGTCCTCATTTTTTCCGGCATCGCACGGCCCGGTCCGTTCAAAGATCTGCTGACATCATTGGGCGCCAGGATCAAGGCCGAGATGGTCTATCCTGATCATCATGCCTATACGAACCAGGACCTGGCTGCGATCTTTCATACGGCAGGCAACGCAGGAGCGACCATGATTGTTACGACTGAAAAGGATTCGGTCAAGCTGCAGCAGTTTCAGGCGGAAGGCATATGGGCGCTGGGTATTGAACTCCGGATAGCTGAACGAGACGCGTGGGAGAACTTGATACTTCGGCAGAGTGCATAGAGCATGGAGCATAGGGCAGAGGGTATCAGAATAAAGGGGCGGAGCGCAGAGAGCATAGGGCATGGGGCAGAGAACGGAAGCGCAGAGAGCATAGCGCATAGGGCAGAGGGTTCGTAACCCTGACAGGAAGCAAACCATGGCGAAATTCAGGTTCCAGGACCTGGAGATATGGAAAGAATCCATCGAGATCGGCATGATATTATTTGACATCGCTGATAACCTTGAGAAAATGAAGTTGTTTCGTTTTGCTGAACAATTGCGCAGTGCCGGAATGTCTATGTCGAATAATATCGCCGAGGGTTCCGGCAGCAGCTCAAAAGCGGATTTCAGAAATTTTCTAAACATGGCCAAACGCAGCACTTTTGAGAACGCGAATATTGTGATAATACTCAGCAAGAAGAATTTGATCGATGATGTGACTATGTCAACAGTTCTTGATCGTCTTGATTTACTTTGTCGCAAGATAACCAATTTTCAAAAAACATTGACTCGATAAGCTTTATCTGGATACTTTTTCGCTTTGCGCTATGCTGTCTGCGCTTTTTGTTGATGTTTACTCTATGCACTCTGCACTCTGCTTCATGCACTATGTTTTGAATTTAACACTATGCTCCATGCGCCATGCTCTATGCTGACTACTCTATGCGCTCTGCCCTATGCACTATGCGGTCTTAGCTTATGAACAAAGCGGT
Source organism: Nitrospirae bacterium GWC2_57_13 (assembly GCA_001805055.1). Classification (GTDB taxonomy): domain Bacteria; phylum Nitrospirota; class UBA9217; order UBA9217; family UBA9217; genus GWC2-57-13. The sequence goes on along the minus strand of MHDZ01000024.1, from coordinate 11,950 downwards.
ATTCTTAGACAGAGACGGCACGATCAACGAGGAAGTCGGCTATGTGCGTGACTTGGCCATGCTCCGCCTGATCCCCGGGGCTGCTGCCGCGATCAGAAAGCTCAATGAAGCAGGCTTCAAGGTCATCGTGATCACAAACCAGTCCGGCGTTGCGCGCGGATATTTTCCTGAGTCCCAGGTCCAGGAGGCGAACGCCCTTCTGCGCACAAAGCTCGGCAGGGAAGGCGCGGTCGTCGACGCTGAGTATTACTGCCCTCATCATCCCACGGCGGGCAATTCCGCCTATACACAGGCCTGCGACTGCCGAAAGCCTGAAACAGGCCTTATCGACCGGGCAGTAAAGGATTTTGACATCGACCGCACGTCGTCCTTCATGGTAGGCGACAAATGGAGCGATGTGGAACTGGGCCATCGGGCCGGTCTCAGGACCGTCCTCGTGCAAACCGGATTCGCCCATGATGATCCGGGAAATGTCAGGCCGGA
>MHDZ01000024.1:0-11404 GCA_001805055.1 Nitrospirae bacterium GWC2_57_13 | reverse complement strand
AGAGAGCAGAGAGCAGAGAGCAGAGAGCAGAGAGCAGAGAGCAGAGAGCAGAGAGCAGAGAGCAGAGAGCAGAACCCTATGCGCCATGCACTTTGCGCATTCTATTATGAAACTTCAGGCCAGAAAAATACTCGTCATGCGGTACCGGTTCATCGGCGACACGGTGCTGACGGTTCCATTTCTCCGGAACCTCCGGCAGGCCTATCCCGCCGCCCAGATCGACCTGATGCTCGAGCCTTTTTCAGGCCAGGTGATCGAGGGGTGCCCCTATGTTGACAATATCGTTCCCTTTGAGTTCCGGACAATTCACACCTATAGCTCCCGATCGAAGCGCAGCAGGTTATCAGGCTACCTGCATTATCGAAGGCTCATTGCATCAGCCGAATACGACGCTGTTTTCGTGCTGAAGCGTTCCCTCTCGAGCGCCCTGCTCGTCTGGGCTGGACGCGTTCCCCGCCGGATCGGCTTCACGACCGAGGGCAGGGGGATGCTCCTGACCGATCCTGTCCCTTATCGTCAGGACCAGCATGAGGTCCAGAACTTCCTGGACTGTCTCCGTGCTGTTCAGATACCAGTTGCGTCCACTGCACTCGAACTCTGGCCCTCTCAGGAAGGGGAAAAAAAGGCTGCGGGCCTCTTTTCGCAAGCCGGCTGGAAACCTCAGGACCTCAAGATCATTATTCATGCTGCAGCAAGCCTTCCGGCGAAGCAATGGCCTTTGAATCGGTTCGCGACGGTCATGAAGACGCTCAGGGAACGATACAGCGCCCGTTTCGTGTATACAGGAGCAAAAGGCGATTCACTGTTATATGAAGAGATCGAGCGACAGGGACCCTTTGATGGACTGAACCTCTGCGGCAGAACAACGGTTCGCGAGAACATATCAGTGTACCGGGCAGCAGACCTGTTCTTTGGGGTGGATTCGGGCCCCATGCATATGGCGGCCGCAGCCGGCATCCCGGTCGTCGCCCTCTTCGGGCCCACGGATGAGCGCAAATGGGGCCCCTGGGGCAGCGGTCACGTGGTGCTCTCGAAACACCTGTCCTGCGCACCCTGCAAGCCGCATAAATGCAGGGGCTATGATTGTATGAAAGAGATCACGGCCGGCGAAGCGCTGGCGGCGCTTGAGGGGAAGATCGCCGGGATCCTTCCCAAGGTCAGCTACCATTGATATGAAAACCAAACTTTCCGTCGCTATTATAACGTTCAATGAAGAGGCCAACATCCGCCGGACACTCGAGAGTGTCAAGTGGGCTGACGAGATCGTTGTGATCGACTCAGGCAGCACTGACGGCACCAGGGAGATCTGCAAAGCATACACGGACAAGGTGATCCATCAGCCCTGGCTGGGTTTCGGCAAACAGAAAAATATTGCAATCGACCGGACCACTGGCGATTGGGTGCTGAGTCTGGACGCTGATGAGGAGGTTGAGCCTGAACTGGCAGATGAGATCCGGAGCGTTATCTCCTCTTCAGGAGCGCTCGACGCCTATCGGATCCCCCGCAAGACCATCTTCCTCGGGAAATGGGTACGGTACGGTGGATGGTACCCCGATTACAACCTCCGCCTGTTTCGGAAAGGGCTGGGCAGCTTTGCAGAGCGGGTTGTGCATGAATCTGTCCGCTTCAACGGCATTGCCGGCCGGACCCGCAACGCGGTCATTCATCATGCCTACCCGGATCTTGCATCATTCATAAACAAGATGAACAAGTATTCCTCCCTTGCCGTCGAGGTCATGGCGCAAAAGGGCATCAGCGCATATCGGTCGAGCTGGTTCAATATTTTCCTTCGGCCTATTCTGACCTTTGTGTACAAGTACTTCTTTCGGTTGGGATTTCTGGATGGAAAGTACGGGTTGGTGCTGAACCTGTTCCACTCGTACTATGTCTTTGCCAAGTATGCCAAGGCGTGGGAGTATAAATGCAAAGGGCAGAGGGCAGAGAGTTAAAGAAATAACCCCGTGCACCATGCTCTATGCACAATAAACCATGAACATACTCTTTGTTAACAACTTTCGCAGTAGAGGCGGGGGGGAGGAATTCCTCCGCGACCTCCTGCCCGGCCTGACGGGAAAAAAGGTGAGCGTAGGCCTCGTCTGCAGGCCCGGCACGCCGCTTACGAACATGTTCGCCGGAACGGTCATCACGGTCTACCCTATCTCCCGGTCAGGGTGGGGCGCTCTCACTTCCGTGTTCAAAATAGCCCGGATCATCCGGCTGGGTGGATATGAGATCATGAACATCCAGCGCGGTCATGACATTATTCAATCATGGATCGCTGCCTTCCTGTCCCGCAGGCGGCCACGGCTGATATACACGGTCCAGGTTCCGGAGTTCATGCGGTCCCGCTTTCTGCTCTTCCGAATGGATGCAGTCATTGCGGTATCTCAGTATATCCGGGACAGGATCACTTCATTTTCCCCGGCGATCAGCAGCAGGACATCGGTTATAAACTACGGTATTGATGCTGATACGTTCTCGCGCTCGCATGGCAAAAAAGGATTTCTGAGAAGCAGATTCGGGATCCCCGCCGAGGCATTGCTCATCGGGACCGTCGGCGACCTTTGGAAGAACCAGATCGAATTTCTCGACGCTCTGGTCGAGATTCGCAAACAACGACCGGACGCTCGATTCATTCTGGTCGCGTCGGAAACGGCTCAAGCTAATGTTCAGAATTTCAAGCTGCGTGTTCGCGAGTTGGGCTTACAGGATTCAGTTCTCTGGGCAGGTCGTCTATCGAAAGAGGATATGCGCTCCTTCTATGCTGATATCACGCTTGCCGTTACTACTCACCGGAATGAAGGCTTCGGCATCTGGATCCTTGAGGCCTTGGCCATGGAAAGACCGGTCGTAGCTCTCCATGAAGGTGGTGTCCGTGATCCGCTGGAGGGCTGCCCGGCTGGAGTGCTCGTCAACAGCATGAAGCAAATGGCCGATGAGATTCTGCGACTCTCTCACGACCGGCCGCGATTCGAGAAAATGGCCGATTCCGGGCCGGACTGGGTTCGCTCGAAATTCGGCCGGGATCGCATGATCGACAACTATCACTCCTTATTCAAAACACTGTCTAAGGATAGCGATGCGTCTCCTCATAGTACAAACGGCAAAAGACTCAATATCCTGCAGATTATTTCCAAGAACGACCGCTACGGCGCTCAGAGGATATTTCTCGATCAGGTCGCCATATTGCATCGCATGGGGCACAATGTTGTCGTCGCAGGACGTGGCGATACCGGCTACGTGTCTGACTCAGTTCGAACGTTGGGCGTCGAGTATCACGGCATTCCCATGAACGGCGTCAGAGATATTATTTTCTTGCGGCAGCTCATTAAAAAATACCCTATAAACGTCATGCATACCACTCTGGACCGGGCTGACTACGTCGGTGTCATCCTGTCAAAGATGACTGGCGTTCCGGTCGTGAGTACCATGATGGTGCCGAGGTATCACGTCGGATTCAGGTTTGCCGACCGGGTGGTTGTTCTTTCGAACAAGCAGAAGGAACTGCTGCTGCAGAAAAACATTAGGCCTGAGAAGATACTCGTCATCAGGCCAGGGATCAATGTTGAGCGGTTCGCAAATCCCGACCCGGAGAAGCGCGAGGCCTGGCGCGGCAAACTTAAGGCTGATGACTATGGTCTGGTTTTCTGCCATATCGCGAGCATCATTCCACGCAAGGCTCATAAAGTTTCGATAGACCTTGTTCATGAATGCAAGATCCGGGGAGAGAATCCGCTCCTGATCATCATCGGCGACCCGCTGAGCGGAGAATATTATGAATCGCTGGTCCAAAAGATCGCTGATCTCGGGCTTGAGCGGAACGTTCGGTTCACCGGCTGGACATCGGAGATCCCCGAAATATTGTCGCTCAGTCATTTTACGATCCTCCCGTCTGAGAATGAGGCATTGGGTATCGTACTTATGGAAGGAATGGCCGCGGGCACTCCGATCATCGCGCGGGAAGGCGAAGGCGGGGCCGAGTTGATCGAAGAGTATGGGACGGGGTATCTCTTCAGTGAAACAAGAAGTCTGGGATCGTTGGCCGAGCAGATAAGTATGCTGCGAAAGGATTCAGTGCGATATTCGAGGCTTTCGGGACACTGTAGGGAGATAGGGATGGAGAGGTTTTCTCTTTCTACCTTCGGCCGGCGGCTGTCTGATCTGTATGGTGCATTATGCAATTGATTTTAAACCGTTTCACTAAATCAATGCGACAGAAATGTGCATTGTTTTCTGTTTACTTTTTGGCAAAAAAGTTATAAAATCAAAAACTTAAGAGAGTGAATAGTGTGCATATGCCGAATCGAATAATTGAACCCATCGCGCCTTCAGGCGTTCACGATAAAGTTCTCGCCCTTGCCCTCGCCCTCCCCGGTACTGCTGTTCTGGATGTGCCGGCAGGCTACGGGGCTCTCACGGAAAAGCTGCTTGCCGCAGGAAAGAGCGTGACGGCTGGCGACATTGATACTGCCAAGTTCAAAGGGTCTATCGACCATCCCGCATTAACACTGATCCGTCTTGATCTCAATGAAGCGCTGCCGCTCCCTGATAACCATTTTGATATCGTTGTCTCGGTCGAGGGCATCGAGCACCTTCAGAGCCAGTGGAATTTTGTGCGAACCATTCATCGGGTGCTCAAACCCGGCGGCCATTTCATCATAACGACCCCGAACATCCTCAACATACGATCACGCCTTCGGTATTTTATGGAGGGGCGCTTTGAACACTTCAAGCGTCCTCTTGTAAAAAACAAATCATGGTCTTATGATCTGGAGAACTATCACATTGCTCCTATTTCCTTTTTTGATCTTCAATTTATGCTCGAAAGCAGTGGTTTCTCTATAAAGAAATTATATGCAAATAGATTTTCGGAAAAGAATGTTTTAAGTATGCTGATTAAACCCGCATTCAATCTATTTTATTTACACAAAAATTATCGAGACAGAAAGCGTAATAGAGGAGAACATAGTGAGTTGTACAAAACAATCCTGCTGGATGAAGTATTTTTTGGTGAGTGCTTGATAGTGCTTGCACAAAAAAACCCTGAGTCGTCAGTGTAGGTCTACGCTTACTCATCCGCTCTGTTTTCTATAACTTATCGCTGTTACGGCAAATTATGAAATTATGCCTCTAAAGATTTCTTCGAAATTCGAACCCCTAGCTAACTTAGAATCAATGCTGCTTTTCGCGGTCAGTTTTTTCGCCATTTCTGTCTTCTTTACAAAATCCGGCATATCCGTCTTCGGGCTGCTCAGCACAGCGCTGCTCATAAGCTGGCGTTTTTTGCCTGCCTACCGTCAGGACATAGCCCTGCCAAAGGATGTCTTTATTCTGACTGTTCTATTATTTTTGAACATCCTCATCAGCGCCCATCTGTCAGAGAACCAACGATGGGCGCTCTCAGAGGTCCATAAATACCGACACGTCCTGATAGCCGGATTGCTGTTTTCTGCTCCGTTGAGAAAAGAGTACCGAAAAGCCATTGTCATTGTTTTTTTCATCAGCGCTGCTTTCGATAGCATCGTGGGTATGTTGCAGGTTGCCGATGTCCTGCCAAAAGGATATGATCGGCCCCATGGATGTGCAACGCATCCAATTCTTTATGCAGCGGATCTGGCTTTTGTTTGTGGCGCTTCGCTGGTCCTCCTTGTTGTTCCAAATAACATTTTTTCAACCAAAAAAGCCCATATTTTACTCGCGATCACAGCCCTGCTCACATTCACATCTATTCTTTTATCGCAGTCCCGCGGCGTATGGCTCGCGCTCATCCCGGCGTGCATTATTACTTTGTATTTATACGATCGAAAGAAAACCGTTTTCATTGCCGGCATTATCGCAGTTCTGTGCGCATTGTTCTTCCTTGTGAGTCCTATCCTCAGACAACGTGCCGTCTCCATCGTCACATCAGCCTACACCGAGAGCGAAGCTGGCAGCACAGGGAACAGGATAGAACTCTGGAAAGGTGCTTTGATCATATTTAGCGGATCACCTGTTTTCGGAACAGGGTACGGCGATTTTGAGCCGGACATCAATGGGCTTATTAAAGAAAAAAAAATCAAAGACATTTCGGTCACTCTGTATGCGCACAACATATTTCTCCAGGCGCTCGCGACACGCGGTATCATTGGTTTTGCCATTCTCAGTGCGCTGTTCGTTGCCATCCTGCGCTGGGGCTGGCATGAGATCCGCAAATATGAAAGTATTGGAGGATATATCATCATTCTAAGTACGCTTCTGACCGTCATCGGAGGGCTCACGGAGAACAATATCGAGATACACCGCTTCCTCGCTGCTTATTGTTTTACTCTGGGCGCGTTGGGCCCCTGGCGACCTGGGGATGTTCCAGATAGGCGTCCAGTTCAATCCGTATAATTCGATCTTATCTTTACTTTTAATGACTAATATTGTATTATCAACGCGTTCCAAAACCATTCGTATTGTCCTATCGAACTTCGCCTGAGCAGTGATCTGGAGGTTCATTGAAACGAGCACTCATCACCGGCATCACCGGCCAGGACGGCGCCTATCTTGCCGAATTGCTGCTGTCAAAGGGTTACGAAGTCCACGGCATCAAGCGCCGCACCTCCCTGTTCAATACAGACCGCATAGACCACTTGTATCAGGACCCGCATGTGACGGGCCGGAACTTCATCCTCCATTACGGCGACATGACGGATTCCACGAGCCTGATCCACGTTATTCAGCAGGTAAAACCTGACGAGATATATAATCTCGCTGCCCAGAGCCACGTGCAGGTCTCGTTCGAAGAGCCCGAATACACGGCAAATGCCGACGCACTTGGTGCATTAAGGCTGCTGGAAGCTATCCGCATCTTAGGCATGGAAAAGAAGACCCGGTACTACCAGGCATCGACGTCCGAACTGTACGGACTGGTGCAGGAGAGCCCGCAAAAGGAAACGACCCCGTTCTACCCCCGGTCGCCCTATGCCGTTGCAAAGCTCTATGCTTACTGGATCACCATCAACTACCGGGAAGCCTACGGCATCTATGCCTGCAACGGCATTTTGTTCAACCATGAATCACCAGTCCGTGGCGAGACCTTTGTCACCCGCAAGATCACCAGGGCGCTTTCGCGCATCAAGCTGGGTCTGCAGAACCGGTTGTTTCTCGGCAATCTGAATGCAAGGCGGGACTGGGGTCATGCCAAGGATTATGTGGAAATGCAGTGGCTCATGCTGCAGCAGGACCAGCCTGAGGATTTCGTGATCGCCACCGGCAAGCAGTACAGTGTCAGGGATTTTGTTACGGCTGCAGCAAGCGAGCTGGGCATGCAGATACGCTGGGAAGGCAGCGGAAAAGAGGAAAAAGGTTGCGCTGCCGACGGCAAATACATTGTTGAAGTGGACCCGCGCTATTTTCGTCCCACCGAGGTGGAGACCCTCTTGGGCGATCCGCGCAAGGCAAAAGAAAAGCTCGGCTGGGAACCGAAAATCACGTTCGAAGAGTTAGTTAAAGAAATGGTGCGTGAGGATTTGAAGGCCGCTGAACGTGACGAACTGGTTAAGCGTCACGGCTATTCAGCCTATGACTATCATGAGTAAGACCATGGGGCCGGATAGCAAGATCTATGTTGCAGGCCATCGTGGGCTTGTAGGTTCAGCACTCGTCAGGAAGCTCACTGGGGCAGGATATACGAACATAATCACGCGGACGAGCAAAGAACTCGATCTGCGGCGGCAGGGCGAAGTCGAGGCGTTCTTCGACAAAGAAAAGCCAGAGTACGTCTTCCTCGCTGCAGCGAAGGTCGGCGGCATACTTGCGAACAGCACATACAAGGCTGAATTCATCTACGACAACATTATGATCGCGTCGAACGTGATCCATTCGGCATATAACTTCGGTGTCAAGAAGCTCTTGAATCTCGGTTCTTCTTGTATCTACCCAAAGCATGCGCCCCAGCCGATGAAAGAGGAGTATCTCCTCTCAGGCGCTCTGGAGCCGACGAACGAGCCTTATGCCATAGCCAAGATCGCGGCCATCAAGCTCTGCCACTATTATAACGAGCAATACGGCACAAACTTCATCTCGGTCATGCCGACCAACCTCTATGGGCCGTGTGACAACTTCGATCTCGAGACATCGCATGTCCTACCGGCGCTGATCCGGAAGTTCCATGATGCAAGGGCTCAGGGGATTCCGTCGGTGACGATCTGGGGAAGCGGGAGCCCGTACCGGGAATTTCTGTATGTCGACGACCTTGCGGATGCATGCATCTTCCTTATGGAAGGGTACGGCCATCATGAGATCGGCGAGTTCATCAATATCGGAACAGGCAGCGACATCAGGATCAAGGACCTGGCTGTGATGATCAAGGGCATCGTGGGCTATAAGGATGAGATCGAATATGACCGGTCCAAACCTGACGGGACGCCCAAAAAATTGCTGGACGTTTCCCGCATCGGAAAGCTAGGATGGAAAGCTGGCACCCGTCTTGAAGATGGTATTCGCAGTACCTACGAATTTTACAGGAGCGTTGCACTATGAAAGTTGTCATTCTTGCCGGGGGGATGGGGACCCGGATCAGCGAGGAGACGGTGGTCCGGCCGAAGCCGATGGTGGAAATCGGCGGTAAACCGGTTTTGTGGCATATCATGAAGATGTATTCACATTACGGCTACAATGAATTTGTTATTTGTCTTGGCTATAAAGGCTATATGATAAAAGAATATTTTTCTAACTATTTTCTCCATATGAGCGATGTGACCTTCGACATGCAGCACAATACCATGCAAGTGCATCAGAAATACGCAGAACCCTGGAAAGTAACGCTTGTAGATACTGGTATAGAAACGATGACCGGTGGCAGGGTAAAACGCGTGGCCTCATATATCGGCAATGAACCATTCATGCTGACATACGGCGACGGCGTATCTGATGTGAATATCACTGAGCTTCTTAAATATCATAAATTACACGGGAAGCAGGCTACCGTGACCGCTACGCTTCCAGCCGGAAGGTTTGGAGCTTTGAATCTTGATGACGCTGAGAACGTTCTGTCGTTCCAGGAAAAGCCCGCAGGAGACGGCTCATGGATCAATGGAGGTTTTTTCGTCCTCGAACCATCGATGCTCGAACTGATTGCAGGTGAAACTACGATATTTGAAAAGGAACCTCTGGAAAGGCTGGCCCGAGACAAGCAGCTTATGGCTTACAAACATCAGGGGTTTTGGTACGCCATGGACACCTTGCGCGATAAGAATCATCTGGAAGACCTTTGGCAGTCCGGCAGGGCGCCGTGGAAGGTGTGGGAATAAAAAATAGCTCTTAGCGCGTGGCCCGTAGCTTACTTATAAAAAACGTAGCTGCTCAGGTCAAAACCGGTTAACCGCAGAGAACGCAAGGAACGCAAAGGTCGGGTGAGCGGAGAACGCCAGGAACATTGAGTACATTTAAGATTCAAGCTTTTTCTTTCTTTTTCTTTGGGCTCTCTGCGTTCTTTGCGGTCAGCCTGAGTAGTTACTAAAAAACGATGATTGACCGCAAATTTTGGCAAAATAAACGTGTTTTTATCACCGGCCACACGGGCTTCAAAGGATCGTGGCTCTGTCTCTGGATGCATTCTCTTGGGGCAAGGGTGACCGGTTACGCCTTAAAACCACCGACAGGCCCAAGCCTGTTCGATCTGTGCAAGATCGACCGGCTTGTGCACTCGACGATAGCAGACGTGAGAGACGGGGAATCTTTGATAGAGGCCATGCGCACAGCAAATCCTGACATCGCGATTCACATGGCTGCTCAGCCTCTGGTGCGTGATTCGTATAAGATCCCGGTCGAGACCTACGCTGTGAACGTCATGGGCACGGTGAACTTCTTTGAGGCCGTGCGAAATTGTGAACGCGTGAAAGCCGTCATCAATGTGACTACAGATAAGTGTTACGAGAATAAAGAATGGCTCTGGGGTTACCGGGAGAACGAGCCGCTTGGCGGGTACGACCCGTATTCGAGCAGCAAGGCCTGTTCCGAACTGGTGACGTCTGCGTACCGCAGCTCATATTTTAATCCGACGGAGTATTCACGTCATGGCATCGGAGTTGCCTCAGCCAGGGCAGGTAATGTGATCGGCGGGGGAGACTGGGCGACGGATCGCCTCATACCAGACTGCGTCCGAGCTGTTCTCAAAGGCGAGAAGATCGTTATCCGTAATCCACAAGCCGTGAGGCCCTGGCAGCATGTGCTGGAGCCGTTGAGCGGTTATCTTCTGCTTGCGCAGAAGCTGTATGAAGACGGAGCTCATTTTTCTGAAGCGTGGAACTTCGGACCTGACGACGCGGACGCTAAACCGGTGGAGTGGCTGGTGGATGCATTTTGTAAAAAGTGGGGTAAGGATGCGGTTTATGAAATAGTCAAGGGCGAACATCCTCATGAAGCGAATTATCTTAAGCTCGACTGCTCCAAAGCCAAAACAAAGCTAGGCTGGCGCCCAAGATCGGATCTGGAGAAGGCAGTTGAAAGCATTATAGAATGGACAAAGGCTTATAAAGATGGTAAAAAAACGTCAGAAATTGTTTTTCAACAGATCAAAGAATTTTACGGTTAAAGGGCTGAGTATCTGAACGAAGCGGCCAGAAGTAAATACGAGGATTTAAAATCCCGGAGGCGGTCATGCGAGCGCTGCGATTAATCCAAAAAGTCTCGGAAGACGGTTACGTGCATATCAAAGTCCCTTCAGAAATGGGGGAGAGGGTAGAGTTGATCATCCTCCCGCATCCGGAAGTGGAAAACTATGAAGCCATGGATTATATGAAAATACAGGAGGCAAGCGGTTTCGTAAGAAATTTTTTAAATGCCGAAACCGAAGACGTGTGGAATGACGTATAGAGGAAAAGTTTTCAAATTACCCTTTCCATTCACCGATCTATCGGGAACAAAAGCGCGGCCTGCGCTTGCTGTTTCCGAGCCGGATCTATGGGGTGATATTGAATTTCTATTTATAACGACGAAACAATCGCGTTCATACGGCAAAACATTCGACTTGACAGACGAGGCTTTCGCTTCAAAGAAGCTTCCATTCCCGTCGATTCTTCATCTTGATAAAAAATATCTTCTGTCAAAAGATATTATCTTAAAGGAGATCACTGAAGTCACAGAGGCCTTTCTTGAAAAGGTCGTTCGGGAACTGACGCTTATTGCAACCGTCAAGCATTATGAGGTCAAGCATAAAAAGGACAAGGCATTCTCTCCGGGGGACAGGATCCCTTACGCCGGCAGGGTCTTTGATGAAAAAGAGATAACCGCACTGGTAGATTCATCTTTGGACTTCTGGCTTACTACCGGAAGATATGCTGAGAAATTTGAAAAGGACTTTGCGTCATTCCTGGGCGTAAAGCACTGTTCGCTGACCAACTCAGGCTCGTCGGCAAATCTGCTGGCATTTATGGCCCTG
>MHDZ01000023.1 GCA_001805055.1 Nitrospirae bacterium GWC2_57_13 | reverse complement strand
GGGTAGTGCGACGAGAGCTGGGCAAGTTCCTGTGTGAGAGATGATGCGGGATCGCCCTTGATGCGGGTATAGGTCACCCGCAGGATGACCCCATCGCTGTCGATCAGCGCTGTTTTTATCGAGACCGAACCAATGTCAATGCCGAGAAAAAGATCGTTCTTCATTAAGTCATTCATCCTTAGAATACGAGATGCTGATACGGAAACACGGGCCGGATTGTAATCTGAAATATAAAGGGGAGATGAGAAAAAGTATAATGCTATTTAGACGCCCCGTCAACAGGAAAGCAGGCGAGCAACGAACACAAAACCCGGCCGCCGAAGACCGGCAGCCGGGCAGAAAGGATACATCGTGCAGTTCATAATGCGGACATTACAGGGTGGAGTCTCCGACCGGCGTCTTTGGGGCCGGCTTTTTGGTGGTCGTCGTTTTTTTCCTGGTCGTCGTTGTGGTCGTCGCTTTCTTCTTTGACGTCGTTGCCTTCTGCTGCTGCTTTGCCGGCGCTCGCTTCGGTTCTTCTTTCTTTTTACAGCCTATCCCGGCCATGCTCAGGCTGACCATGAGAACCACAGCCACTGCGAATATTTTTTTCATCTTTGCCTCCTCGTGATTAAACAAATCTGGTAACCACTTTTTCTGGAAACTGTAGCATGAAACCACAGTCGTGTCAATCAAAGGCTGGCAAAAAAAAGTGCGAACAGCAGAGCCAAAGAGGAGGGAAAACCTGCTATAATTTTGAAAATCCGCACTATCCTTTCGGAAGGACTGGTATGGCGATAAGCTCCGGCGATATAAAGAACACGGCAATCCCCCACCTCTTCATGGACATCAGCGCCGCAGGAAAGACCGGAACAGCCATATTTCAAAGCGAGGAGACTCTCAGGAAAGTACATTGGAAGGATGGCAGGGTGGTTGCCGTGTCATCGACCGTTGCCGGGGAAGCGCTCGGCCAGGTGCTGCTCCGGGCAGAGATCATCAAGCAGACCCAGTATGACGCTGCCGCAGAACTGGTAAAAAGAACAGGCGGCCTGCAGGAGACTGCATTGGCGCAACTCGGTTTCGTCGCACCAAAAGACCTTGCCTGGGGAGAAAAACTCCGGGCCTCCAAGATCATCCAGGCCCTTTTCTCCCTCCCGGGAGGCACGTTCCGCTTTGATGAGGGGCCCGCGAACTTTCCGGCGAGCGCCTTGCTGCAGTTCACGGCAGAGGACATAGTCATCAAAAGCCTCAGGGCCATGGAGTGGAAGAGCATCCGCAAGGCCCTTCCTTCCCTTCAGTCCATCGTCCGAAAAACTCCACGTCCTCCCGTCCCCTTCGAAGCAGCGTCGCTCTCGCAGGACGAACAGGCCCTTTATTCGCTCATTGACGGAAAACGAAGTATTGAAGAGCTTTGCAGCCTCTCGGAAACAGGCGACTTCAACACCCTCACGGCGCTCCACTTTTTCCTTGCCCTCCGGCTGGCCGAGGCCGGCGAGGCCAAGACAGAGCGGGAGATGATCAGCGCTCGGGAGGCGCTGCATCAGGCGGCGGAGCAGAAGCGAGAAGACGAGAACTCGAAGGAGACACCGGCAGCATCCGAGATGCGCAGTATGATCGAAAAGGCCTATGCTGAACTGGATGGCAGGAACCACTATGAGGTCCTGGGCGTGGATCAGGATGTATCGTCTGAGGCTCTTAAAAAGACCTACTTCCGGCTGGCCAAGCTCTACCACCCTGACCGGCATTTTGATCCGGCCCTTACTGACCTGAAGAACTCACTCGATACGGTTTTTTCGCGCATCACCGACGCCTACAACGTGCTGACCGACAAGGCAAAGAGGGACGAGTATAATCTGTCCCGGGCCATGAAACCCGCGGCAGCCGCAGCGCAGATGGATAAGACGGACAATGCCGCGACCGCCGCGAACCAATTCAACAAGGGACTGAAGGAATATAAGACCGGCAACTTCTGGGGAGCACTGGAGGCATTCAAGTGGGCGGGCAGGCTCGATCCCTCGAATGCGCGGTACTGGTATTATCAGGGCCTGACCCTGGCCGAGATGCCGCGTCGCCATCACGAAGCGCAGGACCATCTCAAAAAAGCGATCGAGATCGAACCGATGCGGACGGAATTCCATGTTGCTCTCGGCAGCCTGTATCTCAAGAACAATCTGCCGTCCCGGGCGATCTCGCAATTTCGCGAGGCCTTGAAATGGGACCCTGAATCGCAGCAGGCCAAGCAGGGGATCATTGAAGCAGAAGGGAAAAAAACTTCCTAAGAAGGCTGCGGGCTCTTCGGAAAGCTGTTTCAAGTAAAAGATCAGCAAAAAGGGACAGTCCCCTTTGGTTTTAGGGGGACTGTCCCTATATCAGTTCTTCAAACCTGTGATCTTCCTCAGCCTCTTCTCGGCGTCCTCTGTTCGTCCCTGCCGAAGCAGCTCAAGAACATCTGACTCCACGACAGCGTCATAAATACGTCTGCGTTCCTGCTCATTTCGCACCTGCCCGGGAAGTTCCTTGCGCAGTTTCCCGAGCAGTTCCAGAAAGGCCCCATACTCGGGACCGTAGCGCTCCTCTAGCTCTTTCCGTATCTTCCTTGACAGGGCAGGACTCGCGCCACTCGTGGACACGGCAATCAGAAGCTCTCCCCGCGCCACCGCGGACGGAACAATAAAGGTGCTCTCTTCCGGCGGCGAGGCCACATTCACCGGGATATTCTTCGCCCGGCAAAGCGCCGCCGATGACGCATTGACCTCAGGCGAATCCGTGGCGGCAAAGACCAGTGCGGCTCCCTCAAGGTCCTGGTCCTGAACGACCCTCTGCTGAAGCTCGATCTTTCCCTCGCCGGCAAGCTCGCGCAGCCGGGGCGTGGCTGAGGGGCTGACCACGGCCACCCGGGCGCCTGCCTCCAGCAATGAAAGCACCTTGCGCTCCGCCACTGTCCCTCCTCCGATCACGAGGCAGCGGCGTGCCTGCAGGTCGAGGAACAGGGGGTAGTATCTCATTTTGTCCGGAGTTCTTTGAGGAGGTCCGCGGCATCGCCGCGCATGGCAGGATATTTCTTGACGAGCGTTTCAAGGGCCTGGAGGGCCTGATCGCGCTTGCCCAGTTGAGCATAAGCCCGGCCCACCAGCAGCAGCGCGTCTTTTTCGATAAGCGCGTCGGGGTAGTCTTTCATCAGGCCTTCGGCCCGTGCCGCTGCAGCGGCAGAGGAGCCCTTCTTATGGTAGAACCGCGCCACATACAATTCATATGCGGCAAGCCGTTCGCGGCAGACAGCCATGTTCCTGCGGGCCTGATCCGCATAGGGGCTCGTGGGATATTTCTGGACCAGCCTCGCGAACTCCTTCAGCGCTGAGCGGGTGATCGACGGGTCCCGGTCGATGGTGGGAAGCTGCCTGAAGCTGCACATGGCGATCTGGTACTGCGCGTAGGACGCATTCTTGTTCACGGGGTGGAAGTTCAGGAAGGCCTGGTATTCCACCAGGGCCTCTTCGTACTTCTCCTCGCCGAAATAGGTGTCCGCGATCCGGAGCATGATGTCGGCATCATAGCTCCGGTCCGTCGCCTTCTCCTGGATCTCCTGATAGGCCTTGCGGGCGTTCTCGAAGGACTCTTCCTGCATGTACTTCTCTGCTTCCGTGAACTTCGCCACAGGATCAAAGACTTCCTGTTTCGCAGCACAGGCGGTAAAGAGAAAAAGAAATATGATGATAAACAAAACTTTCATGGAAAGGCCTTCTTATCCGCAGATTGCGCAGATTTTACAGATTTTTGAATGTTTTTTTTATCGGTGCTAATCGGTGAAATCTGCGGATAAAATGCATTGCTTTTGATATGGTGCCGAAGGGGGGATTTGAACCCCCACAGGATTGCTCCCACTGCGCCCTGAACGCAGCGCGTCTACCAGTTCCACCACTTCGGCACGGGGGCATATTAATGGGAACATCATTGCTTGTCAAGGAATGTTTTGTTCCGTGATACGCTGGAAATTCATACCACGAGAGGGCCCGGCTGTCAATTCCTTTCCTCTCTTGCAATCTTTATAACCTCGGCTTACAATGCCGTCCATGTCCTACCGCCTTCGCAGATCGATCACCGCGCTCATCATCGCGGTCCTTGCAGCCCTCGGCCAGACGCTCTGGACCCAGAGCGGCGGCGAGCCGCAGGGGGAACGGGTGATCGTCTCGAAGGTGTATGACGGAGACACCGTCGTCGTGGGCAGAGGATGGCGCAAAACCACGGTCAGGCTCATCGGCGTGGATACGCCCGAAACCGTGCACCCTGACAAGCCTGTCCAATTCTACGGCCCCGAGGCTTCGGACTTCACCCGCCGGACCCTTGACGGCAGATGGGTGCGCCTGGAGTTCGAATCGCCCGACAGGCCCGGCGGGAGCATCGACCACTACGGCCGCACCCTGGCCTATGTGATCACTCCGGAAGGGAAGAACTTCAACCTCGAACTGGTCCGCGGGGGTTACGGCAGGGCCTACACGCGGTTTCCCTTCAAGTATATGCGGGAATTCAAAGCAGCGGAGCAGGCCGCGCGCGCAGAAGGCCGCGGCCTCTGGTCCGCGCAGAAGAGGTCCGTCATGGCCGATCCGGAGAAGCGGGGAAAGGTCATCGGCAATATCCGCTCAAACATTTATCATGTACCCGGACAGCAAGCCTACGAAAAGGTGTCTGAGAAGAACCGGATCTATTTTCATTCCGAGGAAGAAGCGCGGAAGGCCGGATACCGGAAGGCGAAAAACTGAATGAAACGAATGCGGAGTGCGGACTGCGGAGTGCGGAATATCCCCTCGCCCCTTCGGGGAGAGGGTCAGGGTGAGGGGAGCGTCGAACTGCTGGACCTCAAAGGACTCACGCCAAGCGAGATCGAGCGCTTCTGCATGGCCGAACTCGGCCAGAAAACAGGGCGGGGACTGGCCGTGGCCCGTCAGCTCTTCGGAAAACGCATCGAGGATCTCGATGCAATGAAGGACCTGAACAGGCCGCTGCGGGCAGGGCTCGCATCGCGCTGCAGGATCTCGTCGCTTGCGATTGAAAAACGCGAGCAGGCAGAGGACGGCACCAAAAAGCTCCTCTATCGCCTTGAAGACGGGAACATCATTGAAGGCGTGCTCATCCCCGGCCCCGGCAGGCTCACCCTCTGCGTCTCCACCCAGGTGGGCTGCGCCTCAGGCTGCGGATTCTGCCTCACCGGTTCGGGCGGGTTCGTCCGAAACCTGACGACCGCAGAAATGGTGAACCAGATCTTCGCAGCGGCAAAGCTCTCGCCTGACCCGATAACCAACATCGTGCTGATGGGAACCGGCGAGCCCCTGAGCAATTACGATGCTGTCCGGAAATTCGCTGAGATCGCAACGGACCAGCACGGCATGGGCTATTCGCCGAAGAAGGTCACCCTGTCCACCTGCGGCCTCGCGCCCATGATCGAGAAGATGGCGGGCGAGATGGACTTGAGCCTTGCGGTGTCTTTGAACGCCACGACAGACGAGGTGCGCGACAGGATCATGCCGGTGAACAAAACCTATCCCCTTGCGCGACTCATGCAGGCGCTCCATTATTATTGCGACAAAACCGGCAACACCGTGACGATCGAATATGTTCTTTTCAAAGGAGTGAACGATTCCGACGAGGATGCGCACCGGCTCATGGCGCTGCTGAAAGGCCTCCCCTGCATGATCAACCTGCTCATGTTCAATCACTTCCAAGGAGCACCTTTCGAGCGGCCCGAGGAAGAACGCGTGTACGCCTTCAGGAACACCCTCCTGAACCACGGCCACGTGGCCGTGGTCAGGAACAGCCGGGGAAAAGATATTCACGCCGCCTGCGGCCAGCTCAGGGCAGGCTATCCTGAATGATGCTGATAAAACAGCGAAAATGCGTTGACTTCGCGGGATGGTTACGATAGAGTATCTCTATGAGCACGGCACTCAAAAAACAGATTTTCACCTACGACGACCTGCACCGCCTGCCGGACGGCAACTACGAGATCATCGACGGAGAGAGACACGACATGACGCCGAGCGGATTCGAGCATGGCAATATCGAAGGGAAATTTTACGAACTTTTGGCGCGGCATTTTATGAACAAGGGGCATGTGGCAGTCGGCGAAGTGGGAATCGTGATCAGCAGGAACCCACTCCGGGTCCGGGCCGCCGACGTGGTCTACATCAGCAGGGAAAAAGCGCCGGAGCGGCCGAAAGGGATTCTCGAAACCGCCCCGGATCTTGTCGTCGAGATCATCTCCGAGAGCAACACCGCCTGGGAAATGACGGAAAAAGTGAAAGACTACCTCGCCGTCGGCGTGGAGCGAATAGTCCTTGTGGACCCGCTGACGAAAACGATCAGCCTGTATCAGAAGGGCAAAAAAGAAGCGCTGCTCCACGATTTCGATGAAGAAGTCCCCCTGCTCCCCGGCCTGATCGTGAAGATGAACGACCTGCTAACGTAGCCTTCCGCGACCCCTTACCCCGTTTCATTCTGCATAAACCCACAAAAAATAACAGGGAGAGGGCATACCGCCCTCTCCCGAATCAAGGGGAACACGATGAAGACCGTACAGCCGGGCGAGCACTGCCGGCCGCCCGGCGAATCAACTCTTAGAAAGACACCTGGAAGTTGGCCGTGAACGTTGTGCCTTCCGCCTCGGCGCCCCAGTCGGCCTCCTCGACGGCGAAATACTTCAATTCCGCGCCGAGGCTGACGGAGTCGCTGAGCTTCACCAGGCCGCCGACGCCTACGTCATAGCCGAAGAGCGTGTTCGAATTGTCGACGAGCTCATAG
>MHDZ01000022.1:17891-45094 GCA_001805055.1 Nitrospirae bacterium GWC2_57_13 | reverse complement strand
CCGCAACTTCTCGAACCGCCCGGTGCGGACCCGCATGCCGGGTGGTGTGGCAGGGGCGCGGCCTTTAGGGCCTCCCCCTATGCCGATTGCAGGCTTGGGGGCCATAAAGTTCTTGACTCTTTTCCCCTGCCTCTCTACAATAACACCGTTTCTCACAGAATTATGGACTCAGACCTTACATACGGCGAGGCGCTGGACCGCATTGAGAAGGTGCTCGTGCAGGGGTCGGCAGGCAAGGCCGAGGTTTTTTTGACGAGCCTTCGGGGAAAGCGCTTCGTGGTGAAGGATTTCGGCCGCAAGGGCTTCTGGGAGCGGCATTTTCTTGGCCGGATATTCATCGGCCGGGAAGCCCGTGCCTACCAGGGGCTCGCGGGGATCGAGGGCCTGCCCGGGCAGGCGTTGCGGCTCACTCCTTTCGCCATTGCCGTGGAATATCTCGAAGCACAGGACCTCGGGTCAGTGAACGCCGGTGAGATCGGCATCACCGTGGTCCGTCAGCTGGAGAAGATCATCGATGCCATCCATTCCCGCGGGTGGGTGCATCTGGACCTGCAGCGCAGAACGAACATCCTGATCGTGAACGGCGAGGTGCGCGTCATCGACCTGGCTTCCGCCTTTCGGCCAGGTGCCTTACCGCTGCTCGGCCCCCTTCTGACGCGGTTTTTCGGCATTTTCGACCGGTTGTCGCTCATTAAGTTCAAACGGCTCTATGCGCCCGATGCGCTGACCGACAACGACCGCTGCTGGCTGAAAGTGCGAAATCTGGTCATGCCGACAAAGTGGTGATCATCGAGAATGCCGAGTGCGGAATGAAGGCTGAGGCACTGTTTTTTCTTGATCCGGAAGGACACGTAGCAGTTACCTGCGCGATCAGATACTGCACTATAAGGAGACTGTAATGGCCGTCAAGGATACATTAAAGTACAAGCTGACAAAAGTGACCACAAAGACCGCGGCAGCCGGTATTCTCGGCATCATCCTGTTCTATGTGGCGAAACCGGAACTCCTGTGGTTCATTCCCGGGGCCTTCCTTGTTATCGGAGGCGAATGGCTCAGGCTCTGGGCAGCGGGCCATCTCCGGAAGAACAAGCAGCTCACTACAACAGGGCCCTACGCCCACGTCAAGAACCCCCTGTATATCGGCACGCTGCTCATTACCCTGGGCTACAGCGCCATGGCGAAGAACATCTACATCATGATCGCGGGATTCGTCTGGTTCTTCATCTGGTACGCGCCGTACAAGAAGAAGCAGGAGAACGAGAAGCTCGTGAGCAGCTTCGGATCCGCCTGGAGTGAGTATGATAAGGCCGTGCCTGATTATCTTCCGCGCATCAGTTCCTATCCCGGCAAGGGGAAGAACCGCTGGAGCTGGGATGTGGTCAAGGAAAACTCGGAGCACGAGACGGCCGTGGGGGTCTTTGTCGGCTTTGCCATGCTGGTCTACATGCTGGTGCGGTAGGTATGCTGTTAAGCGGATGCCCTCGTGGAACGGAAAGCGCAAATCTCCCGTTTGCAACATCGGTCGCCCGCTGCGGTAATGGTTATCTCCCGTACTGCGTCTTCTTTTCCGCTACCCGGAGCGCCTCCAGGGCCATGTCGGCTCCGACGTTGCCTCGAATGCCCAGATTCCAGAACAGTTCCAGAGTTTCCCGCGGGGTCAGCTCCAGAACGGACGCAGCTTCTCGCAGACTGATCTCGCCACGGTCATAGATCTCGGCAATGTATTTTTCAGCGCCGAGCCAGAGAAATTTTCTGAGCGCTGTCGGTTCGTCCAGTCGTTCACGTTTCTCCGCGAATTTGACGACGTGCAGAAGCCTTTCGGGCAATCTCAATGCCTTTGCTTTCATGCTCTTTCCTCCACGGCATAACGCGCGGTCATGTACTCGTCGCGGCTGACGTACTGCGACAGGCGTTCAAGCATTTCAACAGCCGTCGATTTCTCGATGCCGCGGTTTCGCGCCACGTAAACGATGCAGGCCGCCGGCGTCAAGAAAGGTATGTTGGACAGGTGCAGTTTTCTCAGGAACTTGTCGTCGTCGCTGGCAATCACATCGTAGCCGCCGCGCTGATAGAGCGAGAAAACCTCGCCTTCTCCCTTCGTCAGCATCATGTCGCGCAATGAAGCTGTCCGCGGTTTTGCAAGTTCTATCTTTCCGGCCGCGATATTTTCCTCGATGATCGCAGCGTCCTGGTAGCCGCGTTTTTTGGCTTCCTCGACCGTTTCTCTCTTGACCGCCGGTGGAATGAATACGTCCATGGCGGCAACGACAGCTTCTTTTGCTCCCGCCTTCACCAGCTTAATGAGACAGTCGGAATCCATGACGACCTTCATGTCTCATAATGTAATCTTTCAGATACGAGTTGTCAAGTGCTGCGCGCGGATCTTTTTTGCTTTTTCCCAATCAGTAGGGTACTATTTCTGCATGCCCCCCTTCAAGATCGTATCAGACTTCAAGCCCACCGGCGACCAGCCCCAGGCCATCGAGAAGCTGTCCGAGGGCCTGCTCCGGGGCCTGCGGCATCAAGTGCTGCTCGGCGTCACCGGCTCCGGCAAGACCTTCACCATGGCGAACGTGATCGAGAAGGTCCAGAAGCCCACGCTCGTGATCGCGCACAACAAGACCCTGGCCGCCCAGCTTTATAACGAGTTCAAGGGGCTCTTCCCGGACAACGCCGTGGGCTACTTTGTGTCCTACTACGACTACTATCAGCCCGAAGCCTATCTCCCGACCTCGGACACCTACATCGAGAAGGACTCGGCCATCAACGAGCAGATCGACCGCATGCGCCACGCATCCACCACCGCTCTGTTCGAGCGGAACGACGTGGTCATCGTGGCCTCGGTCTCCTGCATCTTCGGCCTGGGTTCGCCCGAGGCCTACCACGGCATGCTGGTCTTTCTCGAACAGGGCCAGCGCATGGACCGCGACGCCATCCTCCGGAAGCTCGTGGACATACGCTACACGCGGAACGATTACGACTTCCACCGAGGCACCTTCCGGGCCCGCGGCGACGTGGTGGAGATCTTTCCCGCCTCCTACGAGAACACGGCCATCCGCGTGGAGCTCTTCGGCGACGACATCGACAGCATCACGGAATTCGATCCGCTCCTGGGATCGCCGATACGCAAGCTGCCGAAGATCGCCATCTATCCCAATACTCACTACGTCATCACCGAGGACCGCTACAAGAAGGCCGTTGACGATATTCATAACGAGCTGCGGGAGCGCATCCAGTTTTTTCGGCGCGAAAACAAGCTTATCGAGGCGCAGCGCATAGAGCAGCGCACCATGTTCGACCTGGAAATGATGCAGGAGCTCGGCTACTGCCACGGCATCGAGAACTACTCGCGCTTCCTCTCTGGCCGCGAGCCCGGCGAGCCGCCGCCCACGCTGATCGACTACTTTCCCAAGGACTATCTCCTTATGGTGGACGAGTCCCACGCCACGATCCCCCAGATCGGCGGCATGTTCAACGGCGACCGGTCCCGCAAGCGCACGCTCGTGGAGTACGGGTTCCGGCTGCCTTCGGCCCTGGACAACCGTCCTTTGAATTTCCAGGAGTTCGAACAGCGGGTGAACCAGGCCGTGTATGTCTCAGCCACGCCTGCGGACCATGAGATCGAGAAGTCCGGCGGCAGGATCATGGAGCAGGTGATCCGCCCCACGGGCCTTATCGACCCGCAGATCACGGTCCGGCCTGTGAAGGGCCAGGTCGACGATTTGCTGGCCGAGGTGAGGAAACGCGCTGAGGCGAACGAACGCGTGCTGGTCACGACGCTCACGAAGCGCATGGCCGAGGACCTGACAGAGCATTATAAGGAGCTGAACGTCAAGGTACAATACCTGCACTCCGGCGTGGACACGCTGGAGCGCATGGACATCATCCGGGATCTGCGCATGGGCAAGTTCGACGTGCTGATCGGCATCAACCTCCTGCGAGAGGGGCTCGACATCCCCGAGGTCTCTCTCGTGGCCATCCTGGACGCGGACAAGGAAGGGTTCCTGCGCTCCACGCGGTCCCTCATCCAGACCATGGGCCGGGCAGCGCGGAACGTGAACGGGGAGGTGATCCTCTACGCCGATGTCATGACGGACTCCATGAAGCGCGCCATCGAGGAAACGAGCCGCCGCCGCGCCATCCAGGAGGAATACAACGCCAAGCACGGCATCACGCCCCAGACGATCAAGAAGACCATTCAGGCGGCCCTGCGCACCGTGTACGAGCAGGACTACTTCACCGTGCCCCTTGCGGCCGAGGAAGTGGAGGAGTATATCTCAGCAGCCGATATCCCGAAGCTGATCGAAGCTCTTGAGCGCGACATGCGAGGCGCGGCCAAGAAGCTAGATTTTGAGCGGGCAGCAGAGCTGCGCGACAGGGTCAAGGCCCTGCGGGACAAGGAACTGGCCATGGGGGTGAGGGTGGATTAGGGAGAGTGCGGAGTTCGGAGTTCGGAATTCGGAGTGGAGAGGGGAGTAGAAAATACCAGGTCGGAGTGCGGAGTGCGGAATGAATTCAAGAAATGGGTTGGGGTGCAACCAAGGTATCATATCTAGCAAAATCGCAAAGGATGCTAATGAACCATCTCAGGTATGGTCGCGGCTTCCTGCCACACCGCCCTGTCGGCACCTTCCCTTACACTTCGCGCCTGACGCTTAATGTTCACCTCATCCTCCAGGAGTTTTCAGACCTTTTGCCCCATCACCTTGACATTTCGTATATTTATAGTACTCTTATTAATGGCGGCGGGCCTCGGAGTGCCGTCATCTGGTGCGGGAGGCAGAGCTTTCAGGAGTCATCGAGCATCTGGTGTTTGCGGGCAGCATGCCGACGGCGAAACAACATCCGGAACAATGCGCCCTGGTTGATATTCTTAAATTTCTCACGGGAGATCCTCTATGAAAAAAATATTCATTGCAGCTATACTGCTCGTGCTGTGCTCGCTGTCAAGCGCCTCATTCGCAAGTGAGTTGAAGATCGCCATCATGCAGGACGCTTATCGCGATGCGCAAAAATACCGGCCGCTCGTCGAGTACTTCAAGACCAAGGGGATAGACGCCTCATTCTCGCTGGCACAGAATTATCCGGAAGCGGCCAAAATGTTCTCGTTGGGAACCGTCAATGCCATGTTCAGCGGGTCGGGCATTGCCGGTGCGATGATCATCAAGGATTTGGCCGTTCCCATTGTTCGTCCTGTGGACAAGGACGGTATCAGTACCTACTGGGCGGTGGTGCTTGCTCCCAAGGGAACTCCGGCGTACAACGGACAAGCAGGCTACTTCAAGGGAAAGAAAGTTATCCTCTGCGCTCTTGCTTCATCCGGTGAATTCTACTTGCGGTCCATTCCCGGCGACGCCGCAGGGAAGGCCACTATCGTGCTGGCGGCGTCTCATGGGGCCGCCATCGACGGGCTGTCGAAGGGGCTCGCCGACGTGGCAATCGTGAAGAACCGGACATGGGACAAGGTGAAGCACAATTATGCCGGACTGGAGATGGTCGGAAAAGACACCGGTGAAAACCCCGATGGAACGTTCATCATGTCCAGCAAGGTCGACGAAAAACTCAAGGAGCAGGTGGAGGCGGTCCTCCTTGCTCTCGAGGCCGATTCATCAACGGGAGCAGCGGCGGTTAAGGAAACGATGGGCATCCAGGGTTTTATAAAGACGACCATGGAAGATTTTAAGCATACGCTGGGGCTTCTGAAAAAGGCCGGGGTCAACAAGTCTTTCGACTTTGCTTACTAACAGGCTGTTGAACAACCCCTGTCATGTCATTGCGAGGAGTTACGCCTTGGCGTAACTCCTCGCAGTGACACAAGAGTTGGTGAGTTCGTATTGGCATCCCGCCTTTCCTGGAGACCTTCATGGTCCCCTCGTCTTCATCCGCAGAGACTTTTGGCCTTCTGATAACCCAGCCGATCGCCTACCCGAACCAGCAGAGGATTTCAAGAAGCGTTTCAGGAAAAAGCGGGCTTTTTTTGGTCTGGCCTGAAAATGTTATCCTGTCGAGCAATGAACCTCAGACGACTCAAGGATGTTGCTGCTCCGGGGGGCAGGGTCCAAGGGCCAAATGTCGAAATCCGCATTTGCCTGGTGCCCCAAAAACGGCCCGTTGAAACGACCACCAACCCCCTTGCGAATTTTCCGCCGGCATGCTATTCTTTTTTATCTTGAATGACCCGGCATTCGCCGGGATACTACGTTGCGTGATCGAACGTATAGTATGGGGGAGGTATGCCATGTTTGCCAGGATCGTAGGTGTGCTCGTATGCTTCGTGCTGTTCGGGATGCCACAGGCCTTTGCTGATGAGTATCCTTCCAAAGTGATCACCATTATCGTACCGTTCTCCGCAGGCGGGCCGACCGATACGTCAGCCCGGCTGCTCGCCCAATACATGGGCGAAACGCTCAAGACCCAGGTGATCGTGGAGAACGTGGCCGGCGCCGGCGGCACCATCGCGGCGGCACGGGTGGCGGGCTCACCGCCCGACGGGTATACGGTTTTTTTCCATCATATCGGGTTTTCCACTGCTCCCTCGCTCTATCGAAAGCTGCCCTATGACACGCTCCGCGATTTTGAGCCCATTGGCATGGTGGGCGACGTTGCCATGACGCTCGTGGCGCGGAAGGATTTCCCTGCCAAGGATCTCAAGGAACTGATCGAGTATGCGAAAGCCAACAAAGAGAAGATCAATCTTGCCAATGCAGGGCTGGGAGCCGCGTCCCATCTGTGCGGCATGCTGTTCATGACTGTGATCCAGACGGAATTTACCACCATCCCCTACAAAGGCACGGGACCGGCCATGAACGACCTTCTCGGCGGCCAGGTAGACTTCATGTGCGATCAGACCAGCAACACTATCAGCCAGATCAAGGCCGGCAAGATCAAGGTCTACGGCGTAACGACCAGGGACCGGGTATCCGCTCTGCCCGACGTGCCGACGCTGCAGGAAGCGGGACTTCCGAATTTCGAAGTCTCGGTGTGGCAGGGCCTATACGTGCCAAAGGGGACGCCGAAGCCGATCATCGACAAGCTCGTCCATGCGCTGCAGACCTCATTGGCAAATCCCACGCTGAAGCAGCGTTTTGACGATCTGGGCACGGTGCCTGCCGGCAAGGAGGCTGCTACACCTGAAGCCCTGCGCAAGCACCTCAAGGCTGAGATAGACAAGTGGGCGCCGATCATCAAGAAGGCTGGCGTTTACGCTGACTGAGATCCGAGGTGAGCAAATTCGTTGACACTGAGTGGCACGGAAAAGGCCATGAGAAAGCAGAAAGATTCCGGGCTTCTTCGGTTGTTCTCCGTGTCCTCAGTGTCAGGAATGTTCCATCTCAGGGGAGAACATGTCATCACGCAATCCGAAGGATCTCTGGACCGGGATCATCTATATCGCCATCGGTATGGCCGCGATCATTATCGCCCGCGACTACGGCATGGGTACGCCGCGAAAGATGGGTCCGGCCTTCTTCCCCGTTATCCTCAGCAGCCTTCTCATACTGATCGGCGCCATATCGGTGGTTCGTTCATTTCTCCAGCCGGGGGCGCCGGTGGGCAGGTTCACGGTCCGGGGGCTGCTGCTGGTCACCGGAGCGACGGTCCTCTTCGGCCTCATCATTCGCGGTGCAGGCATGATCGTCGCGCTGCCCGCCCTGGTCATGATCGGTGCCTATGGGAGCCGCCGTTTCAGCTGGCGGACCTCGATCATCCTGTCGATCGGGCTCACGGTATTCTGCATTCTCGTATTTCTGAAGGGGCTGGGAATCCCGCTGCCCATTGTGGGCGCATGGTTCGGCGGATGAGCGTTCCATTTAAGGCCAAAAGTAGCCACAGGCTGCTGCCCCCTGCTCCCCCGGCTCCGTTTTCCCGGCCCGCATCATATTAGTATTTGAGCCGGGGCGGGCGAGAGTCCCGCGTCCACTACTGTTTACAAAGGTGCGGGACCCGCGTCCGAGCTTTATTGAATCCGGGGCAGGCGTGTCATACATCGTATTGATGCGGAGACGGAGGCCGCACTCGGGAGAGCGTAGTAGACAGCAGGTCAACACAAGTTTCTGGTTTATTTCGTGTGCATCTGTGTGCCGCGTACGCGCGACCCGTGGTGAAAAAGTTAAGACCTGGGTTGTTGTGAGATCCGACAGGTCATCCTGTCTGAGGCGTTGTTCTTTCCGGCATGTCCGGGTCAGGTAGGTCTTATGGAACTCATTGAAAATCTCGGCATCGGATTCTCAACGGCGCTCACCCTCACGAACCTGCTGTATTGCTTTATCGGCGTCTTTCTCGGCACGCTGATCGGCGTTCTGCCCGGTTTGGGTCCCACCGCGACGATCGCCATGCTGCTGCCGGTGACCTTCACTCTTCCGCCGATTTCCGCTCTCATTATGCTGGCGGGCATCTACTACGGATCCCAGTACGGCGGTTCCACCACATCCATCCTGGTCAATCTGCCGGGTGAAGCGGCGTCGGTGGTCACGACGCTGGACGGGTACCAGATGGCGCGCCAGGGGCGCGCGGGTGTGGCCCTGACCGCGGCGGCAGTGGGCTCCTTCTTTGCCGGCACGGTGGCAACCTGCCTGCTTGCGCTGTTTGCGCCGCCTCTGGCCGAGCTCGCATTGAAGTTCGGCCCGGCTGACTATTTTTCGCTCATGGTGCTCGGTCTGCTTGCCTCGGTGGTGCTGGCCCAGGGGTCGCTGCTCCATGCCATCGGCATGGTGGTGCTCGGTCTGGTGCTGGGACTGGTCGGCACGGACATCAATTCCGGCGCCCAGCGCTTTACCTTCGGGATGCCCCAGCTTGCCGACGGCATCGGGTTCGTGGTGGTCGCCATGGGCATGTTCGGGCTGGCCGAGATCATTCGCAATCTGGAGCGCGAGGAACACGGGACCTCGGAGGTGACAAAGATCACCAGCCTGATGCCGACCAGGGAGGATTGGAAACGGATGGTCGCCCCGATCCTGCGCGGGACCGCCATCGGCTCAGCGCTCGGCATCCTGCCCGGCAGCGGCTCCATTCTGGGGGCCTTTGCAGCATACTCCATCGAGAAGAAGGTCTCGAAGCACAGGTCAGAGTTCGGCACGGGCGCCATCGAGGGCGTTGCTGCACCGGAATCGGCAAACAATGCCGGCGCCCAGACCTCCTTCATCCCCATGCTGACGCTCGGCATCCCATCCAATCCCGTGATGGCGCTCATGGTCGGCGCGATGATCATTCACGGCATTCAGCCGGGACCGTCGGTGATCACTGAACAGCCTGCGATCTTCTGGGGTATCATCGTTTCCATGTGGATCGGCAACCTGTTTCTCATCGTCCTGAACCTGCCCCTGATCGGGATGTGGGTGCGGATCATCATGATCCCGTACCGCATCCTGTTCCCGGCGATCCTGGTGTTCTGCGCCATCGGCGTGTTCAGCCTGAGGAATGCCCAGTTCGATATCTACCTCATGGCCTTGTTCGGGGTGCTGGGGTATGTGTTCACCAAGCTGGATTGCGAACCTGCGCCCATGCTGCTCGCCTTTATCCTGGGACCGATGATGGAAGAATATCTGCGCCGCGCCCTCCTGCTCTCGCGCGGAGATCCCCTGGTGTTCATCACCCGGCCCATCAGCGCCACCCTGCTGGCACTGGGTGCGCTGGCGATCATTGCCGCGAGCCTGCCGGCGCTGGCAAAAAAGCGTGAAACCGTTTTCCACGAAGATTCCTGACCGACCTGGCCCGTTCCGGCAACCCTTCTTATGATCCGCTATCGCCGCATATCCGTTCATGATCCCGAGTACGCAGGGGAGAAGGAACTGAGACATCGCGTTCTGCGCCGGCCCCTGGAGCTTGCGCTTTCGGAAGAGGATCTGCGGGGCGAAGCATCGCAGGTGCATATCGTCGCCCAGGACCATGCCGGAAAGGTCGTTGGCTGCCTTCTCGTCCTCTTCTCCGATGAACGGGCAAAGGTACGCCAGCTCGCCGTCGATGCTGCGTACCAGGGCCGGTCAGTGGGGCGGACGCTCATGCAGCTGGCCGAAGAGGCCGTACGCGAGCGGCATATCGGCACCGTCATGCTCCATGCCCGGGTCACTGCTCGCGGGTTCTTCGAACGGGCGGGCTATGCAGCCGTTTCCGACGTCTTCACCGAGGTCACCATTCCGCATGTTGCGATGGAAAAGCGACTGGAGCCCTGCGCCTAGAAACGGCAGTTGTTCGCGCAAATCCGCCCCACACCGTGACGAATATTTATTGGATGCGGGATGGAGACGGAGAAAGCACGCGAAGGAGATCGTAAAAAGGGATTCAGGCAAGTGATCTTTTGTTACCGTTCTTGCGCGCCCAAGAAAGGTAACCGAAAGAAGGGCGCCCGGCGAAAATTTTTTACGGCGTGCTCGGTCGTCCTCGGTACATTTCGGAAACTCGTCCTGCGGACTCAGACAGTCCGAAATGTTTAACCCTCGGACTCGGTCACACACCTGAATTTTCGCAAGGGATTGCTTCAGGGGTCTCTGGGAGAAATGCCTCTCTCAGCAAAAATAACAACGTTCCGGATGAATTGATCCTCTCCGGATGAAGCGTATTCATTCCAGCCTGCATATTGGCTGACTAACTTTAGCAACCGGGTTGGCTCCGTCAAATTTTCAATTTACAATGCTTTGCATGTCTGATAAAGTCTTGAAACGCGAGCATCTACTCGTTCTTTCGATGCCCATGAGCAGCAGATTGACTGCCCCGACCAGGTGAGAGTGGGAAGGAGTGAATATGCATTGGTTGGAAGGTGCAATAATGGTAGCGGCCGGGTTCATTCCCTGGTTCGTGGCGGCCGGCAAGTTACCGGCTGATCCGCAGAAGCGGCTGGATTTGGAGCGGGCGATGCCTATTGTGAAAAACAAAACGTTACTGAGAGTCGCGGCAGCGTTTCTTTGGATTCTCGGAGGCGCAGCAATACTGGGATTCGTCAGGTAACGGGACAGCTCTGTTATTGTAAAACATAACCATCGTCAAGTAGCAGCCCTGTCTGGCCTGCAGGGGTCAGGCCCGGGAAAGAGGGAGAATGTCGTGAGATACTGGATCATCGCGGTGATCATAGCAGTTCTCGGCTGCACCAGGCAGGACAGCCAAAGTCCGGAATCGCGCACCGGCGACCTCTATGAACAGTGGGTCGTGGAGCAACTTGATTTCATAGCCAAGCCATCGACACTCGGCGAATGGAAGAAGGAGCGGCCGGGAGACGAGGTTGTGCTCTATCGGCACGGCGATGCAGGCGCTCCTCTTGACCGGCCATGGTGCGCCCGTGCGGAAGCGGCCCTTCAACTCCCTGACGGAACGAAAGCGGACCGCTATGCTTTTTTCTATCCTCCCGATCCTCCTGCCGGTTTCGCGCTGCCACGAGACAGTGATACCGCAGGCCTTGTCGACCGGGCCTGCACATTGGGCCTGATCTGGACGGAGCGGAGCGAGAAGGACAAGCCTCGGGGAGAACAGTTGGCGGTTGCTCTGCGTTCAGCGCTGGACCAGCGTTTTGGGAAGGGACAGGCAAATACGAAATTGCATTTTTTTGGCGCAGCCTCCTGGAGCGAGACAGGCCGGTGGCAGGCTGGCGTCGCCACGATAGCCTCTGCCGCTGCACGGGGATACGACAAGAGCCAGGTGCTTGCTTTTGGCTTCCTGCCGGTTTCAGGGTTGAGTATCGATGACTTGGGCAGGGAATCGCGGGAGAATATCGAGGAGAGCCCGGACCCGGGCGCGGCCGATGTCCGGTCCTTGACCGACGAAGCGGGTATTTCAGGCGCGCCAAGGGAGGCGCTGCTCGCGGCAGTGTCCCGGGCGGACGACTGGCGCGCAGGCCGGATAAAAAGCGATGCAAAGCTGCCGACCGGACAGCTCGTGGCCGGCCTGAAACAGTGGCTGGCAGCAGCGGAAAAAAAGGAGGGCCGGAAAAAAGCAGCAGCCCTCCTGGCCGCGGATCTCGCACTGGAAGGTTCTCAGTATGCTTA
Source organism: Nitrospirae bacterium GWC2_57_13 (assembly GCA_001805055.1). Lineage (GTDB taxonomy): Bacteria > Nitrospirota > UBA9217 > UBA9217 > UBA9217 > GWC2-57-13. The sequence continues at coordinate 33,125 of MHDZ01000022.1, read as the reverse complement.
CCATGTCGCGGACCCGGACGAGAGCGCAGCGGTTCGTAAGGAACTCATTGCACTCGGTGCGGACTTCAACGATTCCCCCCTGGGCGGCGTGACATCCTACACCCGAAGCTGGCTCAAGGCTGCCCAGGCGCTGGACCGTGACGGGCCGATCGGGGACCGCTGCTTCAGAATGCTGATGGCCAAGGGATTCGATACTTCGGGGACCTGCTCTGGAGGCAATGAACAGTTCCGAGAGGTCATCGAGGAAGGCGAAAGATATATCACGGGCAAGCATGCACCCGAAGCGGCAAGGGAAGTTGAGTTGATGCTCGCCGATGCCTATCGGGACATCGTCTCACTGGCAGCCGGAGCAGCTGAAGACTATGGCGAGGCATCCAAATACTCCGGCGAGGCCGATCAGGCGAGGCAGAAGGCGATCATGCATTTTCGGAAGGCCCTTTCCGGAGCGCCGGTGAATCCGGCTTCCCGCAAGGCCTGGGGCGATGCCTGGCGGCTTATCAACGGTCTGCCACCGGCTTATCTGAGGTATTATTGTATCTATGATTGATGGGGCGTCTTGGAAGCAGTAAAACGTTTCTTGAAGTTCCAACATCCTGTCAACAAGGGAGTGTCATATGCAAACGATCTTGGGAGCAGGCGGCGTGATCGGAACGGAATTGGCAAAGAGCCTCCCGAAATTCACCGACCGGATCAGGCTGGTGAGTCGGAATCCCAAAAAGGTAAATGCAAGCGACGAGCTTCTTCCCGCCGATCTGCGGAACGCGGAACAGACGTCGAAGGCGGTCAAGGGCTCCGATGTCGTCTATCTGACCGTGGGCCTACCGTATAACATCAAGATATGGCAGAGCCAGTGGCCCTTGGTCATGCGAAATGTTCTTGATGCCTGCAGGAAGCACCATGCAAAGCTCGTTTTCTTCGACAACGTGTATTGCTATGGCCGGGTGGAGGGTTGGATGACCGAGAGCACGCCCATCAATCCCGCAAGCAGGAAAGGCGCAGTAAGGACGCAGGTCGCCGCCATGGTCATGGATACCAGCACAAAAGGTGATGTGCAGGCCCTCATAGCCAGATCAGCGGATTTTTACGGGCCGAACACCCCGCTCAGTTTTGTGAACGTCATGGTCTTTGAGAGTTTAAAACAAGGCAAGAAAGCGCAGTGGATGATCAACGACAGCGTGAAGCACTCGCTAACCTACACGCCTGACGCGGGAAAAGCAACCGCTATCCTGGGCAATACGGATAGTGCCTACGGACAGGTCTGGCATTTGCCCACGGACAGGAATGCTCTCACCGGCAGGGAGATCGTCGAAATGGCCGCACGGGAGTTAAACGTTGCGCCGCGTTACACGGTGCTTCCCCGCTGGATGATGCGGATGGCGGGACTTTTCAGCGGGATCATCAGGGAAAGCGTGGAAATGCTGTACCAGAACGAGTCTGACTATCTCTTTGACAGCAGCAAGTTCGACAAGGTCTTTGATTTCAAGACAACGAGCTATGGACAGGGTTTCAAAGAAACCGTGCGTTCCATGAAATAATGCCAGGTGCTGTCAACCTTTCGGGGCCAGGTCTGCATAGGTAGACTTCGCTAGCTTCGAGAAATTGTGTTTCAGGGGAACGTGAAGAAAAAGCTTGTACTGGGAGACCGGGAAGCGCTGTACGTGACCACCCGCGATAAATGGCGGGTCTGGCTCAAGAGGAACCACGCGGAGAAGCAGGGCGTCTGGCTCGTGTTCTATAAGAAACATACGGGCAAGCCGTCCCTCCCCTACGATGCCGCGGTTGAAGAGGCGCTCTGTTTCGGGTGGATCGACAGCCAGGTGAACCGGCTGGATGATGAGCGGTATATCCAGAAGTTCACACCCAGGAAGAAGAACAGCACCTGGTCGGCGTTGAACAAGAAGCGGGTGCAAATGATGGTCCGGCTGGGCCGCATGGCCGAAGCGGGCCTCCGGGCGATTGAGGAAGCGAAGAAGAACGGTTCCTGGACCAGGCTGGATGTTGTTGAGAGGCTTGACCGAGTGCCGCCGGACCTGGCAAAGGCCACGGCAGGCAATGCGCAGGCCCGGAAGCACTTCAGCAAGCTTCCTGATTCGGCAAAGAAGCAGTTCCTGTGGTGGATCGAGAGTGCGAAGCGAACGGCTACGCGGGAAAAGCGGATCAAGGAAGCAGTGCGGCTGCTGTCACCGGGCAAGACGATGAGCGACTACTATTATGGACGAGGCAAGAAGTGAGTACTTCTCTCATAACAAGGCGAGAATGTAATCAGGCAGCATTGGAAAACATCAGTCGTCGGAGCAAGTTTCTTATTATCCCCCCGGCTGGGCATGTATCGATCTGTGCTAAAAGCCGCGACAGTTTTTTTGTGCGCCTTAAGTTACTATGATGTCGTAGGCTGCGCCGCCACAAGTTTTCCAGGAGCCGGCAGCCGGCCGGTCTTATCTCACAGGAATGCGAGGTGTTCGCCATGGCTGAGTTTCTCAGAAGGACGAAAATCAAGGCAGTGCTGATCGGAATCGCCGCAGGCATTCTGGCAACGTCATACAGTTACTTCGTTGCTGACACAGTCGAGACGAGAATAACCGACGCCCAGATGATGAAGGTAGACGGAAAGTTCATGATTGCCACGGAGTACCGGCCCTTTGTCAACTATGATGCGAAGTACCGGTTCAAGTTCAACTCCGGGTCCCTCCAGAATGAGGCGATCCGGTTGAGGGGGAAGGCGGTCAGAATTAAGAAGTACGGTTGGAGAATGCCGGTATTTTCCCGCTATGAGAATGTCGTCAAGATCGAAGAAGTGAAGTAACGCGCCTCCGCGAACTGCTCGGGGCCGTGTCTATGTAGTATGATATAAAGGAGGTTTGCCATGAAACGTATCTTCGCACTTGTCGCAGTGGTGCTTCTGCTCGGAACAACCGGGGCCTTTGCCGAAAGCTCGCTCACGGTGATGACGAGGAACCTCTATCTGGGAGCGGACCTCTCTCCGGTGCTGGCAGCGCAGACACCGGAAGCGTTTTTTGCAACGGTGCAGTCGGCAGCGGAACAGATCGCCGCAAGCAACTTTCCGGAGCGGGCAGTGGCCTTGGCAGCGGAGATCGCTGAGAAGCAGCCGCACCTCGTGGGCCTGCAGGAGGTCTACGATTTTACGTTCAATGGCAGCAACGGTCCGCCGCCCTACCGCGATGTTCTGGCTGACCTCATGAATGCCCTGTCTGCCAAGGGTGCGAATTACCGCGTCGCTGCCGTGGTCAGAAATGCAGACCTTCAGATACCTCTGGCAGGAAATATCGTGGGTGTTCTTGACCGCGACGTGATCCTGGCGCGGGGAGATGTCGCCACGTCGGTCGTGCCCGTGTCTCTGAGCGGATGCAGGTCGTCGCTGGACGGCTGCAACTACCAGGTTGCTGCGAGCGCTGCCACCCCCGGCGGTGTTATCACGATCGAGCGCGGGTTCGTAGCTGTCGATGCTGCCATCAACGGGAGTCCGGTGCGCTTTGTGAACACGCATCTGGAAGAACGATATCCGGACCCCACAAACCCGGTCTCGCCGATCATTCAGTCAATGCAGGCCTATGAACTGATCTCGATCCTTTCCGCCCTGCCGAAGCACCGGAATGCGATGATCATCGTTGCGGGCGACATCAATTCTTCACCGCAGGATATGATTATCAGCGAGGGTACCTACACGATCGTGCCTCCCTACCAGCAGTTGGCCTATGGAGGCTACATCGATACCTGGGACCTGCGTCCTGGCAAGCCTGCCGGTTTCACCTGCTGCCAGGCCGCGGACATTCTCAACCTGGATTCAATCCTCTCCGAGCGCATCGACGTCATCTTCACTGACCGGATGCCTTCCGGCAAGGTGAAAGTGAACGTGATGGGCAACGACGAATCGGACAGGACGCCGTCAGGCCTCTGGCCTTCGGACCACGCGGGGGTGGTGGCGAGGATATAGGTCGCTGTTTGGGCCTGGAATAAAAAGCCATAAACCGGTAAAGAGCATTTTGGACGCGGATAAAATCCGATAACATCGGATAAAACAGACTTCGGGGTGATTCTGCGGCCAACTGCCGTTTCCAGGATAACACGGCAAGAGGTTTTCTCGCAAAGGCGCCAAGGTCGCAAAGAACGGCGGGACTCTTGGGTTTAAACCTTGGCTAGCATTGCGCGAGACAAGGCTGCTGAGGTGTGTTCGATTTCTGCTTCAGGCCGGATAGACAGTAAGGCCGAGGCTTCGGAAGTCCCGGTCAAAGCTCAGGCAGGGGGCTCCGTCCAACAGAGAACTGATGACCACAGAGGACAGGGCGTCGCAGAAAGATAATCGTTTGTCCGTAGCAAGCTTCTTGAAAACGTCCCCGGCCGCATCCCTTACCGAGTCATCGTACCGGACGATGAGAAGGGCAGTCTTGACCGTATCGAGGAACTCAACAGCCGTCCGGTAGCTCGCCCGATATCTGAGCAGGGTGACGGTCTCGCTGATAACGTCCCAGGTGGTGCAGAGCGTCAGGGCGTTCTCGTTGCAGAAGGCGAGTATCTCGCCTGCGCGGTCGTAATTCGTATCCTCGGGGACCAGCGATGCGAAGAAGAACGAGGTATCGCAGAAGACTTTGCGGTCAGGGAAGTTCAAGGTTGGTCCTCGGCGACATAGAGCAGATCCTTCATGTTCTCCGACATCGGATACTTTTTGGCCTTTTGTTTCCCGCCGAGCTTTTTCCTCATGCTGAGCAGTTTCGCCGCGGCTTCACCGGCTTTGACCTGGGGCGACGTTCTGATCTCGGCGACCACTTCGTCATGAACGGTCACCTGATAGACCGTGTCCGGAGCTGAACGGAGCGATCTGATGATGCTCGGAAGCTTCTTTCTGGCTTCTGATATGGAAATAACTGTTTTCACGAGACCGCCTCCTGGATCCAAAGTGTACAACTTGTACATACAATAGCATAATCGCGGACGGCTGTCACGGTATTTTGCCGGCGCTGGTTTCCGGGGCATCGTCTGAACTATTCTCGTCCGCGCAGGCTGGTTGACGGCCCCTGCCGCTCTGCCTTTGCCGCGCATTGACTATCCCCTGTTTCTATAGTATCGTCTAAGCCAAGCGCGATTACGGATCATTCTCGGGAGCGCAGAAGGCGGCCGGTCCATGAAGATCCTTATCATCGAAGATGAATCCTCCATAGCGGAAAACATCAGCTATGCCTTGTCGACAGAGGGCCATGAGCCCCTGTGGTGCGAGACAGGGCGGGAGGCTCTCGAAATGCTTGCTTCGCAGGACATCGGTTTTGTCATTCTTGACGTGGGCCTGCCGGATATGAACGGTTTTGACCTGATGCGGGAGCTTCGCAAGACCTGCGGAACGCCCGTCCTGTTCCTTACGGCCCGCGCCTCGGAGATCGACCGGGTCGTGGGGCTTGAACTGGGCGCTGACGACTACATGGTGAAACCCTTCAGCCCCCGGGAGCTGGTCGCGCGGGTGAGGGCGATCCTTCGGAGGGCATCACAGGCACCGATGGAGCAGCCGGCGCCATCGCCTGCCGCTCTACAGGGTCCCTTCCTGGTCGATGAAGCGCGATGCATGATCAGCTATCATGGAGAGCCGCTGGAGCTTTCTCGATATGAATACCGGCTGCTGAGGGCGCTCGTCGAGAACCCGGGCAGGGTCTTCTCCCGGGAGCAGCTCATGCGCAAAGCATGGGAAGACCCGGACATGAGCCTTGAGCGGACGATCGACACGCATATCAAGACCATTCGGCGCAAGCTGAAGGCCCTCCGGGAAGAGGACGATCCGATCATCACCCACCGTGGATTCGGTTATTCCCTGAACCTTACTGCAGTATGAAGATCTTTTCTCGCATAGTGATCGGCATCGTTCTGGTCATCGGCGTGGGTTTTTTGTTCATGCTGTTCTGGGTCGTGCGTGACCTCGAACCCCAGTACCGGAAGGTGACGGAAGAGCCGCTGGCTGATACGGCCTATGCCCTGGCCTCCCTTGTCGGCACAACGGCGCGGGAAAACAGGATCGATGCGCGGCTCTTCGAGCGGATGTTCCAGGACGTCCGGGCCCGGACCTTTGAGGCGCGTATTTATGATTTTATCAAGCGCGACGTGGACCTGCATGTCTATATTACGGACGCGAAGGGGAGGGTGGTCTTCGACTCCGATAATGCAAAGGCTGTGGGGCAGGATTACTCCCAGTGGAACGATGTGCGTTTTGCGCTGGCAGGCGGGTATGGCAGCCGCACTACCAGGATGCAGACGGCTGATCCTCCGGTCCACATCATGTATGTGGCGGCGCCGGTGCTGTCTGGCGGCAGGACCATCGGCGTTCTCTCCGTGGGGAAACCCACCACCCATTCCGACCTCTTCGTGTCAGCCTCGAAGCGGCGCATTCTCCTCGGCGGTGCGGTCGTTCTTATTGCCGTTCTTCTTACGAGCGCCGTTGTTTCCGGCATGGTGACGCATCCCATCAAACGGTTGACCGGGTACGCCCTTACAGTTAAAGAGGGAAAACGGACAATGCTCCCCGATCTCGGCAGCAGCGAGATCCGGCAGCTCGGCATAGCCTTTGACGAGATGCGCGATGCCCTCGAGGGAAAGCAGTATGTGGAGCAGTACGTCCAGACCCTGACGCATGAGATCAAGAGCCCGCTCTCAGCGATCCAGGGGGCCGCGGAGCTGCTGGAAGAGGAGAACATCCAGCGGGACCGCCAGGTTCGTTTCCTCGCGAACATCCGGAGCGAATCAGGCCGGATCCAGACCCTCGTGGAGAAGCTCCTGCTGCTTTCAACCCTGGAGAGCAGGAAGACGCGCGTCGATGCCGAAGAACTCGACATGAACGCGATCGTCGCAGAAGCGCTCTCAGCCATGTCGCCATTACTCGAAAGGAGAGGGGTCCGGATCGAGCGTACGGGCACCGGGGATGCCGCGTTTATTGGGGAGCGCTTCCTCGTTCGGCAGGCTGTGGAGAATATATTGAACAATGCCGTTGAGTTCACCCCGAGGGGAGGCGTTATTTCCGTCCGGATATCGGCAGGCGGTGACGACCATATTGAGCTCACTGTCGAGGACTCGGGGGCCGGCATCCCCTCCTACGCTGAGGACAGGATATTCGAACGATTCTACTCGCTCAAGCGGCCGGACACGGGGAAAAAGAGCTCGGGGCTTGGGCTGAGCCTTGTTCAGGAGATCATGAACCTCCACGGCGGTACGGTCACTGTCCGGAACCGTGCAACAGGCGGGGCCATGGCTATGCTGCGATTCCCGCAGGCCCCTTTATGATCCTGGAAACGGGGTAGGACTTTGCACTCTGCTCTTTGCTTCTCACCCCTCTCCCTTTACCCCTTACCCTGGCCCCGCCTCAAAGATCCTCTTCGCTTCCTTTGCGTTCTTTGCGAGAACAACTACCGTTCATAGGTTCACCGACATTCCCTTCCGAATTCACCGCAATTTCATCGAATGTTCACCAGACCCTGATACCATGGTCCTGAGCTTCCGGAGAGACCGGGACCGGCTCACTATAAGGAGGACCAGGGTATGGTCAAGAGAATCGTTTCAATTCTAATCATCTTCAGTATCACGAGCATCGCCTGGATGATCCTGGGCGGCAAGACTCAAAGCAGGACCTACGGCCAGCACCAGAAGCTTTTTGAGCGGGTGGAGGGCCTCTGGGGATCGGTGCACGCGCAGACGGCCCCGGCATTTTCCTATACAACGAAGATCACGAAAGAGGTGCAGAAGGAGACGGAAGATGAGCAGGGAAAGAAGATCAAAAAGAGGGAGACTTCGGTCAAGACCCTGACCACAAAGGTGTTTCCCGAGTCCAGCGACGTCACCGCGGATTTCGACCTTACGCACCGGAAAAAAGGGCTGCTGTGGTACGATACGTACCGGGTGAATTTTCATGCCGCCTACACAGTAAAGAGCCCGCTTGCCCGTCAGGAGCATTTCAGGATGCTCTTCCAGTTCCCCGCAAAGGACGCAAATTATGACAACATCCGTTTGACCGTGAGCGGACGAGCAGTCGATATCACGGACCTGTCAACAGGCGAGATCTCCGTGCCCTTTGTGCTCGGGCCCTATGAGACGGCCCGGATCGAGATCGGCTACGGCTCGCAGGGCCTGGACAAGTGGTTCTACCGTTTCGGTGAAGGCGTGAACCGCGTGAAGAATTTTTCGCTCACCATGCAGACCAACTTCGCCGAGATCGACTTTCCCCAGGACACCATCTCTCCGACGGCAAAAGAGAAGTCAGCCGGAGGGTGGAAACTCCAGTGGAAGTACAGCGATCTCATTTCCGGCTTCCAGATCGGCATGGACATGCCGAACAAGCTGAATCCAGGCCCGCTGGCAAGCCAGATCAGCTTCTTTGCCCCTGTCTCGCTCCTGTTCTTCTTCTTTGTTGTTTTCATGATCAGTGCGATCAAGAACATCCGGATCCACCCGATGAACTACGTGTTCCTTGCCGCCGCATTCTTTGCCTTCCATCTCCTTTTTTCCTATACCGTTGATCACCTCAATATCGCGACGGCCTTTGCAATCTCCTCTGTTGTCTCCCTGTTTCTCGTCATCTCGTACCTGCGGATCGTGGTCGGCGCGCGCTTTGCCGCCATCGAGGCGGGGATCTCGCAGTTCATCTTCCTGGTGCTCTTTTCCCTTGCTCACTTTTTCGAGGGATACACGGGCCTGACCGTGACGATCGGGGCGATCATCACCCTCTGGGTGATGATGATGCTTACGGCGCGGATCAACTGGGAAGAGCAGTTCAAGGCGTCCTAGTATATATTGATCGGATGCGGAAGGCCGGGGCTATCCTGTTTACTAGCGGGGCTCCGGCCTTCCTTATTTACCCTAGTTGCATTGCGCAATCCTCTTTCCGAGAGAGAGCCATCCGTGGTACAATTCCACAATGACCCTGGAGGAAAAGCTCCAAAACCTGCCTGACGAGCCCGGCGTGTATCTGATGAGGGACGCCAAGGGGCACGTGATCTATGTGGGCAAGGCCATCTCCCTCGCCTCCCGCGTCGGCTCCTATTTTCAGAAAGGCACGAAGGGCGAGAAGACGGAGATGATGCTGCGCCAGGTGACGGACCTGGAGACCATCGTGACCCACACGGAGCTTGAGGCTCTGGTGCTGGAATCGAACCTCATCAAGAAGCACCGGCCGCGGTACAATGTACTGCTGCGCGACGACAAGAGTTATCCCTATCTCCGTTTCGATGTGAAGTCCGAGTATCCGCGCCTCGAAGTGGTGCGAAGGATCAAGAAGGACGGCGCGCTCTATTTTGGCCCCTATGTTCCCGCAGGCGGCATGTGGGAGACGCTGGCCCTGCTGCGCCGCACTTTTACCCTGGCCACGTGCAGGAAAGAATTCAAGGCCGACCGGCCGGAGCGGCCCTGCGTGCAGTTCCAGATCGGGAGGTGCGTGGCGCCCTGCTCGGGTGAGGCGGACAAGGTCTTGTACCAGGACATGGTGTCGCAGGTGCGGCTTTTTCTCGAAGGCAAGAACCGCGACCTCCTGAAGATGCTGATGCACAAGATGGACGAGGCGGCGGAGCAGACGGACTATGAACGGGCCGCGGAACTGCGCGACCGGATCGCGAAGATCGAGGGCGCGCTCGAAAAACAGAAGATCATTTCCCAGCACTTCGAGAACCAGGACGTGATCGGCATGGCGCTGGAAGGCGGCCAGGCCGACGTGCAGGCGCTCTTTGTGCGGAACGGCATGCTGCTGGGGCGGAAGGATTATTTTCTGGACAACGTGCGCGGTATGCAGGAGGCGGACATCCTCGGCGACTTTCTTCACCAGTTCTACGCCAAGGAGATGATCGTGCCGGAAGAAGTGCTGCTGCCTTTTGACGTTCCGGACCGGGAGATCCTCGAAAAGTGGCTTGTTGAGAAGCGCGGGGCAAAGGTGGAGGTCCAGGTCCCCCAGCGGGGCAGGAAGCGCGAGCTGGTGCAGATGGCCTCGGACAACGCGGGCCAGGCGCTGCGCGAACACCTCCTGTCCCAAAAGAGCCGCGACCGGATCCTGTCGATCCTCCAGGACGAACTGGCGCTCAGGAACCTGCCGCGCAGGATCGAGGCCTTTGACATCTCGACCATTCAGGGGACTGAATCCGTGGCGAGCATGGTGACCTTCGAGAACAACCGTCCTGAGAAGCGGGGCTACAAAAAGTTCAAGATCAAGGGAGTTGCAGGGCAGGACGATTTCGCGAGCATGGCCGAGGTGGTCCGGCGGCGATACGGGAATCCCGAGATGGGAGAACTGCCGGACCTGATCCTGATCGACGGGGGCAAGGGCCAGCTGAACGCGGCCCTCAGTGTTCTCGAAGAGCTTGGCATCGAAGGGCCTGACGTGTTCGGGCTTGCCAAGGCGCGGTCCGGCGAGAGCGGTGAAGAGCGGGAGTTCGAGCGGGTCTTCCTGCCCGGAAAATCCGATCCGATCATCCTGCCGCCCGCAAGCGCCGCGACCCACCTTGTAGCGAGGGTGCGCGACGAGGCGCACCGGTTCGCCATCGAGTATCACCGGAAGCTGCGCGAAAAGCGGGCCGTGCATTCGGAGCTTGACGATATCCCCGGCATCGGCCCAACGCGCAAGAAAGCGCTGCTGCGGCACTTTGGCAGCGTGGCGAAGATCAGGGAGGCGACGGCAGAGGAGCTGGCGTTGGTCACAGGCGTAACGAGAAAAGCTGCGGAAGAAATCGTGGTATTCTATAAGAACAAGGGTGTTGGCCGCGAATGAACGCGAATGAAACAAAAAAGAGCGTTGAAGATCCAATGTTTTTATAGAAACCACCCCTCACCGTAATCCTCTCCCCTGATGGGAGAGGAAGTAAAAAAACTCCCTCGCCCCGCGGGGAGAGGGCTGGGGTGAGGGGGATTTTTTCATGACTCATTGATCTGAGGCAGAGCCTCGCTAAGATTACATTCGGGAAAATCCGCGGCAAATAACACGTTTGCGTTTTGTGTAGGGAACTGCCGTGTTCATCCGTGGTTATCAGAGGAGACTTCATGGACAATGAGCAGTGGCTATCGGTCTTTCAGGACATCGGACGAAAAATGCGCGCAGGCATTGCCGAGTTCCTGTCCCGCGAAGGGGGGAAAGTTCCTCTCGGCCGCGGTGCAGGCGGGGACAAGACCTTTCCCGTGGACAAATGGGCCGAGGACATCATCATCGCCGCCCTCGAGGCAGCGCACCGGCAGGGCGAGTCCTTTACGGTCATTTCCGAGGAGCTGGGCATCAGGAAGTTCGGCGAGGGGAAGAAGTACGTGCTTGTGGACCCCATTGACGGCAGCAACAACGCGAAGACCGGCGTTCCCTTCTTCTCCACATCCATCGCGCTGCTGGAAGGAGAAATTTTGTCCCACCTGGCAGTGGGATATGTCATCAATCTCGCCGTGGGCGACGAGTTCTGGGCGATCCGGGGCAAAGGAGCGTTCAAGAACGGCGCCCGAATACGAACGCCGGCAACCCATGAGATCACCATCGCGGCCTACGAGGCGTCGAGTCCGGCAAAGGACATCCCGCGCATCTTGCCGCTGCTCCGGCGGGCAAGCCGCACGAGGTGCTTCGGCTCGACTGCCCTCGACCTCGCCTATCTCGCGTCAGGCGCGATCAGTGTCTTTGCCACGGCAACGGCATCGCGGGCCTTTGATTATGCGGCGGGCATGCTGATCCTTGAGGAGGCGGACGGCGTGATCACCGATCTCGCAGGCGACAGGCTCGACTATATAGCGGTGGGCCTGGACAGGACCGTGCCTCTGCTCGCGAGCAAGAACGATGCAACGCACATAAAGGCGCTGGATCTTCTTGCGGAAAGGGAAAAGGCAGGGTGATGGAACGTCGTACGACAAAGACCGCAGTGTTGCTGCCTATGGTCATGGCTGCGGGAATGATCATTGCGATGATGATTCTGGGCGGCTGCGCTATTCAATACGGGGCGCCGATCCTGAGCGAAAAAGGCATCACGTTCAAAGTGCACGTGCCGGGCGCAAAGCAGGTGGCCATTGTCGGGAGCTTCAACAACTGGGACCGGCAGAAAAATCTGATGTCCGGGCCGGAAGGCGACGGGTGGTGGAGCATCACGCTTCCCCTTTCCCCCGGCAGGCACGAGTATCTGTTCCTGATCGACGGCACGATCTGGCATCTTGATCCCCACGGGACCGGCATGACTGACGACGGATTCGGAGGGAAGAACTCGGTACTGTACTTATAATCAACGACAGTTGGACGCTGATTTTCGCGGATAAACGCGGATGAAAAACTGAACAAATTTGGATTTTTGCCGGCGCTGATCCGCTGTTCCAGATAGTATCCGCGTCCAAATGCCTTATTCACGATGATTAGCAGCGGCCGCGTAACCTTTTCCCGGTGCTGCCGTCTAATGGGCATACAGGAGCGACAACAACGAATATCACTCATGGACCTCACTGACGAAAAGATTGTTGAACAGTGCCTGAAAGGCGATCGGGAAATATATTCCCTGCTGGTCGATAAATATCAGCAGATGATCTATGTCCTCGCCTACCGGATGCTTGGCGACGAGGCCGCGGCCAAGGATGCTGCGCAGGAAAGCTTCATTTCCGGCTACCTGTCGCTGCGCAGCTTCCGGCGGGAAGCGAAGTTCTCTTCCTGGCTCACGAGCATTGCGCTGAACAAATGCCGGGACATGCTGCGGGGGCGGAAGGACACCGTATCCGTGGACGACCTGGGAGATGTTCTGCCCGGTAAGGGCGCCGACCCTGAAGAGCGTTATCGACAAAAAGAGAACGAGGACGTCCTCCAGGAGGCGCTTGGCAAGCTGCCCGATGAGTACCGGGAGGTCATCGTATTGAAGCATATCCGGGGCCTGGACTACGCGGAGATCGCGCAGACGGCCGGTGTGAGCGAAGGGGCATTGAAGATACGGGCCTGGCGGGCCCGCGAAATGCTCCGGTTCCTGCTGAAGGAGGGCCAGGGGACCCATGTATAAAGAACGAGAACTATTGCAGAGATTGCTCGACGGAGAACTGGACGAATCCGAACGGGAGCAGATGCTGAAGGCGATCGAGGCCAATCCCTTCCTGAAGAGAGACTATAAGGGATTTGCAGAAACGATCCAGGCCCTCGAAGAGGCGAAACATCCTCTTGCGCCGCCGTACTTCACAGCCGAAGTGATGCGCAAGCTTCCGGTCCTGGCAGTCCCGTTCTGGAAAAAGGCCGCCCTGTTCCTGTTCCGTCCGCACATATTCCGGTTGAACATTGCCACGATAGCGTTCCTGCTGCTGGCAGCGGTTTCGGGAGCTGTTTTCCTGATGGGCAGGGGCACCATGCAGACAGCAGCACTGGAGCAGGGGAAGGCAAATACCGTTATGGTCACGTTTCGGCTGCAAGCGCCCGGAGCACAGAGCGTGGCGCTTGCCGGAGAGTTCAATAAATGGATGGTGAATGAGACACAACTGTCGCGCAGCAAGAGCGGCGAATGGCAGGTGGAAGTCCCGTTGCGCGCAGGGACCTATGCCTACATGTTCGTCGTCGACGGCCGCACATGGCTGCCGGACCCTGATGCAGACGCGTACCGGGACGACGGATTCGGCTCGCGGAACTCGGTGCGCAGGGTCTACCATCTGTAGTCGGGCAGGGGAGGAAAGGTCATGAAAAAAATACTGCTGTTCACTATGGCGGCGGCGGTCCTCATGGCATCGTCGGTCACCTTTGGCGCTCAGGCGCCGGGCGATGCGCTGGCTGTTGTGGAGCGAGCGGTCACAGATGCCGGATATGCCTTTGAGGTCCGGACAGCGCTCATGGCGAAGGCGCGCGAAGCCCTCGAACAGGGAATATCGCCCGATGACGTGACCGCACTCGTGCAAAAGGGAGCTGAGCAGAAGATGGGGGGCCAGTCTACGACGCTCTTTCTGTCGATTGCTGTTGAGACGAAGCGGCAGGGTCTCCCCGAGAGGCCGATCCTGAACCGTATCCACCAGGGCATTGCCAAGGGCGTGCCTCCCGACAAAGTGCTGATGGCTGCGGGGCAGGTGAAGGAACGTCTTGGCGCAGCGGCTGAGGTGGTGGACAAGGCCAGGTCACAGGGCCTGAAATCCGGCAATGCCGATGAGCGGGACCGGGCGGTCGTGGCCGCGGCAGTGGCCCTTGAGACGGGCTTCCCCACCGACGATATCGGAAAGATCGGCGGGCTTGCCGCCCAGAAAAAACGCGCACTGTCCCAGTTCGCGCGGGCAGTGGAGTCCATGGCAAACCTGAAAGAGGCCGGCATGCCGCGGAACCTGGCGGTTCAGACAGCCCGCCAGTTCGTGATCCTGGATTATTCCGAAAAAGGAATGGCCCGACAGGAGATAGAGATGTTCTCCATGCGCCGCAGCGGCTGGAGCTGGCAGGATGCCTTCTCGCGGCTGCACACGGGCGGCGAACGCGGCACACGGGATATGGGCAGCCCGCTCCAGCATGAGTCGGGCGCGGGGGGAGTAGCAGGTTCCGGCGGCGCACTGCCGCGGAAGCGGCTGTAAGCAGCAACAGCGGAAACACGGGCCTTGCGATGGGAGGGCGCCCTCTCTCAACAGGTTCGTATGACGTAATCGATGTCAGACATATCAGGAGGGATGAACAATGATCAGATATATCGCCATAACAGCACTGTTGTCGCTGGTCCTTGGGTTCGGAGGCACTGCACTTGCTCAGACAATGGAGCAGGACAAAACTGAGACGAAGACGCAGGAGAGATCCCGGATAGAGCAGCAGGATAAGGATAAGATCCAGACCCAGGAAAAGATAAAGCTCCAGGATAAGGAAAAACTCCAGACGCAGGAGCGGGCAAAGCAGCAGGAGAAGGCCATGGAGCAGGATCTTGCGCGCGACAGGGACCGGGACCGGCTTCGGGACCAGGATCGGACCCAGGACAGACTTAAACAGGATGTCGGGTCAGGTCCAGGCAGCGGTTCCGGTAGCGGCGGTGCAGGTTCCAGGAGCGGCGGCATGGGAACGGGTTCCATGCCTTCCGGCGGCGGCCCACGACGGTAGATAGGCACTATGCCTGCGGGGCGGGCGTCATGCTCGCCCCGCAGGATTTGTTTTTGCGGCACTTCGGTGACCGACATGCATCCGCACGTTTTCCGGACTGGGGGTTTCACGAGTGGCTTTTCGACAGGTTGTGGTGGCCGTTGCTATCATTCTTTCAGCAGCCCATGGTGCGGCTGCAGGCATGATCCTGGACGCAGGCGTTCGGGTGACCTACGACGACAATCCGG
>MHDZ01000022.1:0-17881 GCA_001805055.1 Nitrospirae bacterium GWC2_57_13 | reverse complement strand
TCACCACGGTCTCGGCCACGATCGGCAGCTACACGGAGCTTTCCGAGGCGACCCGGTATGCTGTCTTCAAAGGCGGTATCGAAGCTTATTCCTACGATACCTATGATGAGCTGAACGGCGTTGCCGGTTTTGCGAGCGCTGGTCTATACCGCCGCTATGGCGCAGTGCTTTCAACGCTTTTGACGCTCTCGGGGCGGATGAAAGACTTCAATGACAATGCCATGGACGGCGGGTCTGTCGGAGCATCTTTCGAGCTGTTCCAGCAGGTCCGGCCCGACATCCGCTTCAACGAGTGGTATGCCGTTGAACGCATGGACGCTCGCGACGATACTTTTTCCTACGACGGCCAGAACGCCGGCATCTGGTTCGTGCTGAGGATGGAGCGCTCTTGGTTCCTCCATGCGGGCTATTCTTTTCTTTACCGGCAGTATGAAGAGCCGGTCGGCTCCACGTCCCGTTCCCATACTCTGTCGCTGCTTCTGGAACGCACCCTGACGCGAACGGTCTACGCATTCGCGGGCTGGGACCGTCAGCGCTATGAGGCCGAAGGGACCGAGGAGGCCTTCGGGAACACTCTTGCCACCATCGGTATCGCCTACAGTTATTGAACCCCTCCCCCGCGCCCCTCACTTATTGACATGCCGCCGGTTTTATGCAATTATGGTGGATGGCGCTTGTAAATCACACGACCCGCGAGATCAACGCGAAGATCGTGTACTATGGCCCGGGACTTTCGGGCAAGACCACCAACATCCACTTCATCTATCACCGCATCTCGCCGACGCAGCGAGGGAAGCTGATCTCCCTTGCCACCGAGACGGACCGGACGCTCTTTTTCGATTTCCTGCCTGTCGAGCTCGGCACGATCAAAAATTACCGCGTGCGGTTCCATCTGTATACCGTTCCCGGCCAGGTGTTCTATAATGCTACGCGCAAGCTCGTCCTGAAAGGCGCCGACGGCGTTATTTTCGTCGTTGATTCGCAGCGCGCCATGATGGATTCGAACCTGGAGAGCCTGGCGAACCTGAAGGAGAACTTCGGCGAGCAGGGGATCGATCTCGAGAAGTTTCCGATGGTCATCCAGTACAACAAGCGCGACCTTCCCGACATTATGTCCGTCAACGAGCTGGATAACGCCCTGAACAGACGGGAGCTGCCCTCCTTCGGCGCCGTGGCCATGAACGGCGAGGGTGTGCTCAAGACCTTTACGGCCGTCTCGAAGCTTGTGCTGCAGGACATGCAGAAGTTCCCGGACCGTCACAATCTTACGTTGGGCGACATGTCGGGGAAAGGTGCGCCGCCGGCGCCTGCGCCTGCGTCCGAACCGGCGCTGCCCGAGGCGGACCTTGCCGCAGCGCGGCCTGAAATGGACGCCTTGGAGCAGGCCGTGGACCGGGGAACGCAGGTGGACCTGGGGAAACCCTTCATGGAGGACGGGCAGATCGTCCTGCCTTTCAACGTCCAGGCACGAGGCGCTGCCGAGGAATTTCAGCTTCGCGTTGCCATCGACATTGACGTTCCCTTTTCCAAGCGGTTCAAGGTGGTCGTAAAAAACATCAGGAAATAACAGGTTCAGGGCAGGAACATCTGCAGGGGATCGGGAGGATACATGCCAAAGGCTACGGCGCTCATACCTGCCGCGGGCATGGGCAAGCGGATGGGGAAGGCCGTGGCGAAGCAATTCCTGCCGCTGGCCGATAAGCCGATGCTCGCGCATACGCTGCTGGTTTTTCAGCGTGCCGTTGAGATCGACGAGATCATCCCGATCCTTTCCGAGGAGGATATGGAGAGCTGCCTCGCCGGGATCATCGAACATTATCATATAACGAAAGTAAGGACGCTGGTCGTCGGCGGAAAACAGCGGCAGGACTCAGTGTACGAGGGCCTGCTGAAGGTGGACCAGGACACCGACGTCGTGGTGGTCCATGACGGCGTACGGCCCTTTGTTACGCAGGACATGATCAGAGCCACTGTGGACCTGGCGCGCCAGGGGACCAGCGTTACGGTGGGCGTGCCGCTCAAGGACACGGTGAAGGAAGTTGATGCACATGGCATGGTCCTGAGCACGCTGGAGCGCAGCAGGCTCTGGGCGATCCAGACCCCCCAGGCCTTTCCGGTCTCCGTGCTCCGGGAGGCCTATGAACAGTCCTATATGCACCGGTTCTACGGGACCGACGACGCAGCGCTTGTGGAGCGCTCAGGCGGCAAGGTGCGCGTGATCATGGGAAGTTACGATAATATCAAGATCACGACCCCTGAGGACCTTCTGATCGCGGAAGAGATCCTGAAGGGAAGATAATTTTGAAGCATTCGAACGAAAAATAAATCTACCACGGAGGCACGGAGGCACGGAAGAAAGAATGTCAAGTGTCCAGGTCCAAAGTTCAAAGGAATTCCAAAGTTCAATCAATAAGTATTCGGGCTTTGGACTCCCAGCATTCAATTGCTATTTGGATTTTGAACTTTGGATTTCTCTCCGTGAGCCTGCGGTATAATCTGTCTTTATGTCACAAGTACTGATGCGAATCGGAACAGGCTACGACGTCCACCGTCTGGTGGAAGGCAGGAAGCTGATCATCGGCGGCGTGGATATACCCTTCGAGAAGGGCCTGCTGGGCCACTCCGACGCCGACGTCCTGCTCCATGCGATCTGCGATGCCCTGCTGGGAGCCGCAGGGCTCGGCGACATCGGCAGGCATTTTCCTGACAAGGACCAGCAGTACAAGGGGATATCGAGCCTCACCCTGCTCGGCCGTGTTCACCGCCTGCTCGCCGGACAGGGCTACCGGGTGCAGAACATCGACGCAACCATTGTGGCCGAACAGCCGAAGATGGCGCTCCACATTCCCGCCATGATCGAGAACATCGCATCGGCAGTCAGGATATCCGTCTCCGAGGTCAACGTGAAGGCCACAACCACCGAAGGTCTGGGCTTTGCAGGCAGGGGAGAGGGCATCGCTGCCCAGGCTGTCTGCTCCCTGGCAAAGGGGGGATGAACATGCGGTACGCCGCAGCCGTCCTGTGTCTTCTGATGGGTCTGAGCATCGCGGTTCAGGGCCTGGCTCAGGATGATGCAGAGAAGAAGCATTTTTTCTACCAGTGGACCGACGAAAAGGGCGTGGTCCATATCACCGATGGGCTCGGCAAAGTGCCTGAAAAGCATCGATCAAAGGCGCGGCAATTGGAAACGACCAAGCCCGGCGAAGAGGATGCTGAACCTGCTGCGCCTTCTTTTTATCCGCCTGCGCCGCAGCCGGAAGTGGATGAGGAGGCCCTCAAGGATGAATGGCGGTCCCGGATCACCGAGTGGCGGGAGCGCCTTGCCGAGGCGACAGAGCGGCGTGACAGGCTTCAAAAAGAACGGGACGGGCTTTTTGCCGCCTGGGGATCCTCTGCGCTGGCGCCGATAGCGGCCAGGCAACGGGCAGAGGAGATCGACAGGGATCTCGAAAGGGCACGGAAAGAGATCGACGAGGCACAGCGCATGCTTACGGTGGTCATTCCTGATGAGGCCCGCAGGGCAGGTGTCCCGCCGGGATGGCTGAGGGAATAGTTTAGAGTTCGGAGTAGGGTGTTCGGGGTGCGGAGTGAATAAGAACGGCACTTGACGAGATAACGATGGTCGATACATTCGGGAAAATAAAAAGGGACTTCCAGGCAGCCTTGAGTATGGACCCGGCGGCCACGAGCAAGATCGAGGTCGCGCTGACCTATGCAGGGTTCCACGCCCTTCTGATTTATCGCTTTGCCCACTGGCTCCGGAAGAAGCGGATCCCGTTCCTTCCGCGGGCACTCTCTCAGCTCGCTCGCTTTCTGACGGGCATCGAGATCCATCCCGGAGCGCAGATCGGCTCAGGCTTGTTCATCGACCACGGCATGGGCGTGGTTATCGGTGAGACTTCGGAGATCGGCGACAATGTGACGCTCTTTCAGGGCGTGACCCTCGGCGGCACAGGCAAGCAGCGCGGCAAACGCCATCCGACCCTCGGCAGCCACGTGGTCGTGGGTGCCGGGGCCAAGGTGCTCGGCCCGATCAATGTGGGCGACTACGTCAAGATCGGCGCAAATTCCGTGGTGCTCCAGGACGTGCCGGACCACTCCACGGTCGTCGGCATACCCGGCAGGATCGTTCGGATCAAGGATGAGCGTGTTGCCGAAGATGCCCTGATGGACCATATCCACATCCCCGACCCTATTGCCGACAAGCTGATTGAACTGCAGGTGCAGATCGATGCGTTGAAAAAGATACTGGAGAATATCAAGAAATAATAACGACTGAGGGTCGAAGTGCCGGTGGTGGAGAGTTGGCCCGAGAGCCGTAAGAACAGCGTGTTTTATGCGGCTCAGCCCGGAGAGCTTCGCCCTTCCGAAAGTAACTCATCCGGGCCTTCCCCGCACAACTGAAGATACGGAAAACCGTGCTGATTGAGCAGCAATCATAGAAAGTGCTGTGCGAGAAGCGTGACGGATGTGGCCCGGCGGGGACACGGCGTGATCCTTGGGCACGGCAGCCAGATGCTCCTGCGCGACTTCAGCAGCGCGCTGCACATTTCCATTCATGCCTCCATAGATTTTCGCGTGCAGGCCCTGTTGACGAATTGCGCCTGACTCGCGATACCGCGGAGAAGCGGATCCACCGCGCCGATCATGAGCAGCGCGGGTTTCTGCGTTTCGCCTTTAATCTCGACGGGAACGACGCCTCGTCCTACAACCTGATGGTCAACCGGGACAAACTGAGCGTCGAACTGGCGGCAAAGCTCATCACAGGCGTGGCGATGTCCAAGGAGATTAAAGAGTGCAGCCAGGTGGCAGGGGTCTCAAAGGTCGAAGACAACGTGGCCGTGGTCAGCCTGTTTGTGGACTGAGGAGCGGGTTTTTCCATGAAAATATCAAAGAAGAAATGCGTTGGCTGTGCCAACTGCGTGCCGGTCTGTCCCATGAACGCCATTTTCATCGGGCCTGATAATCTCGCGGAGGTGGACCGCGAGGCATGCGTGGAGTGCCATACCTGCTTTCGAGGGCTCAGCTTCGAGCACCTGCCGGGCGGCCTCGTGCGCTGGGCCCGTCGCGCCCTCAAGATGGTCCGGCTCCGCTTTCAGCCCGATCCGGACCTCTGTCCCACCGAGGCCCTCGAGCCTGAAAAACTGGAGTGGCCGCGCATCGTGCGCAGCGCCTTCAGCGACCCCATGGTCACCCACGAGTCCACGGGCATCCACGGCAGGGGCACTGCCGAGGCCAAGACGAACGACGTGACCGGCCGTGTGGGCACGGGAGAAGCCGGGTTCGTGGTCGAGTTCGGGCGCCCCGGCATCGGCGTCATCTTCCGGGACGTGGAGAAGGCGACCCGCGCCCTTGCCGTCGAAGGGGTCGTCTTCGAGCCCGAAAACCCGGTGACCTCTCTGATGACCAATGCCGGCGAGGGAAGTATCCGGGAGGACATCCTCGACGAAAAGATCCTCTCCTGCATCGTCGAGTTCAAGACGCGTATGGAGGATGTGCCGAGGATCCTCGACGCCGTCAAGGCCGTATCGGGGACATTGAACACCGTGGTCAGCATCGGCGTGTCCACGCGCTGCGACGAGGACGGGTCCGATCCGCTTCACGCGCTGCTGATGGAGCAGGGATATGACACGTGGCGCGCAAAGGTGAACATGGGAATGGGCAGGCGTTCTAACATCGCTTCCGGGGGAAAGGGGAGACGGGTATGACGAACACCCTGCATCGCTTCGGAAAACCGGAGACCCTCAGGGACGATTATATCGTCTTCGCCATGGCGTCAAAGGGGATCAATGACGAAGGCGCAGTCGAGAAGGTCCGGGTCTTCTTCCGGGCAGCTCTTAAGCACAACCCCATTAACATGGGCAACGCAGTGATTAACCCCCTGTACCGTCCGGAGAAGGATCTGACCTTTCTTAAACTCTATTTCTCAGGGAGGAAAGAGAAGGTGGCCCCGGAGACCTTCATTTCGGAGATCTCTGCGCTCGGCACAGCCGCCGTGGTCTTCGACAATCGCCAGACCATGGCGGACTTCCTGAAGGAGCTGCGGGATCTGGACCTCGGCCTCTCGGTGAACGTAAGCGCCCTGATCGACGATGTACGGGACGTGTGCGGTGAGATCCATCTCACCCCCCATTCAGTGGAGTATTCTCTGCCCTTTCAGGGAGACATCGATCGCCTTCCGGAGCGTGATATCCTCTCATTGACGACGATGTGCGGTCACGGGATGATCGCTTCGAATTTCGCCAGGAAGATGGTGGACGGCATTCGCGAAGGACGGCTCGAGCGCGACCAGGCCTGCAGATATATGGCCAAGTTCTGCGTCTGCGGCGTGTTCAACACCACGCGGGCCCTGCGCATCCTGGAAACGACCGTGAAGGGGGCCTGAGTAAAACCGGGCACATTCCTTTTTTTTGTTTTTATTGACAGGTAGAAAGTTTCCCGGCGATCTCCCTGTGGCTGGTGAACGTCTTCTACGGGTAACGCGCGCATGAGGAACTTATCATGAATTCTCGACAGTATTTGCAAATCCCGGGACCGACCAACATTCCGGACCGCATCCTCAGGTCCCTTTCACAGCCGTTGATCAATCACCGGGGCCCCGAGTTTGAACAACTGCTCGCGGAGAACACCCAGGGCCTGAAGAAGGTTTTCCGCACCGCGAACGATGTCCTGATGTTCCCGAGCTCGGGAAGCGGGATGCTCGAATCGGCGGTCGTAAACCTGTTCTCACCGGGAGACACCGTGCTCGTCGGCTCCGTGGGGGTCTTCAGCGAACGCATTGCTGTTATAGCCGAAAGTCATCAGCTGAAGGTCATTCGGATCAAGAAAGAATGGGGCCAGGCAGTGAAGGCCGATGACGTTCGGGAGGTCCTGGAAGGGGACAGGGAAAAGAAGATCAAGGCAGTCTGCCTGCCCCACAATGAAACGACCTCGGGCATCACCCTCGATATCGAAGGCATCGCCAGGATGATCAAAAAGACCGGTCATCCGGCCGTGACAGTGGTGGACGCCATCAGCTCACTGGCCTGCGTGCCGCTGGAAACAGACCTCTGGGGCATCGATATCGTTGTTTCCGCGTCGCAAAAAGGATTCATGCTGCCGCCGGGACTGGGCTTTGTGTCTGTCAGCCCGAAGGCATGGGAGCTGAGAGAGAGATCCACGCTGCCCAAATGGTACTGGGATTACAAGGCGGTCAAGGAAAAGAACAAAGCCCACCAGTTTCCCTACACCCCTCCCACTACCCTCTTTTTCGGTCTGAAGGAGTCCCTCACGATCCTGCTGAACGAGGAAGGGATCGAGAACGTCTGGCGAAGACACGCGGTTATCGGGACCGCTGTCCGCAATGCCGCTCTTGCCATGGGACTCTCTCTGTTCGCTGAAAAAGGGTATGAATCCGATACAGTGACGGCGATCACGATGCCGGAGGGGATAGCCTACAAGGCCCTGGCCGAGGTGCTGCGAGATCGTTATCATGTCATCATCGGCGGCGGATTGCAGAAGCTGCAGGGGAAGATATTCCGGATCGGGCATATCGGCGCGCTCCATATTCCGGAAGTCTTCGCTATCATGGGCGCTGTTGAAATGGCCCTGGTCCAATGCGGATACAAGGTCAGGTTGGGGAGCGCCGCCCAGGCCGCGGCTGAGACCTATCTTCGCATGACCTCGGCTGCTGTTGGATAGAAGGAGAGCGCTGTCGCTTCGTGCTTCGCCTAAAGGTCCCCACAGGCTGGACCATAGAATTAGCCATGAGTCGCTTCGGCATGCAATTTCAACCCGAGTGCATCCATGACCTTGAGGATGGTGTCGAACCCGGGACTACGCTCACCGGAGAGCGCTTTGTAAAGACTTTCACGGGACAGACCGGCATCACGCGCCACCTGTGCCATGCCCTTGGCACGGGCGATATCGCCCAGCGCTTTTGCAATGAACGCCGCGTCGCCGTTGGCCTCCTCAAAAGAAGCCTCAAGATAAGCCGCCATTTCCTTCGGGGTGCGGAGATTCTCGGCAACATCATAGCGAGTGGTTTTGGTTTTGCTCATGATTCCCTCCTACAGGTTGAGTGCGAGGCGCAATGCAGTCTTGATGTCGGCGGCCTGTGTGCGCTTGTCGCCTCCAGCCAGCAAAATTACCACCGCGCGCCCGCGCATTGTGAAATACACCCGATAACCGGGGCCGTAATCGATTCGCAATTCAGAGACGCCCTCACTAACCAGCCTGACATCCCCGGGGTTCCCAGCCGCAAGACGCTCGACCCTGACCTGTACGCGCGCGTGCATGAATGTCACGCAGGCTATCAAGCCATTGGGCGTACGTTTCGGTCTTACGGATCTCGTACATGATGTATTGTAGCCATGTGGCTACATAATGTCAATAGTTTTCTGCTGTGAGCGGTGGAGGAGGGCGGGAGTTTTAAGGGGTTTTCAGGGTTAGGTTTTTATCGTTAGCATTATTGCCGCGCAGCCATAATGCACTTATTGTCGCATGTTGAACTGGCCCTGGTCCACTGTGGGTACAAGGCCAGACTGGGAAGCGCCGCCCACGCCGCGGCTGAGACCTATCTTCGCATGACCTCGGCTGCTGCTGGCTGATTCGGCGGAGAGAGAACGTGCGGCTGACCCGCCGGGTGTCTTTTGCCCGGTTGGTGTCGAGCCTCTGGTTGCTATGTTCACGTTAAATTATAATATGCACTTGACTTACTTTGGTTACTATGGTAACTTTTCTCATATGAGCGCAACGGTCAAATCCAAGACGATGAAAACGTTTCCACTTGATATCGAAGAAAGCTTGCACAAAGCTCTCAAGCACAAGGCTATAGAGACGAATATGTCGCTTCATGCCTACATCATTGACGCGCTGGTTTCGCGAGTCAGTGAAGAAACCACCGCGTACAATAGCGGCGGTAAAGTCGAAGAAAAACGGAGAAAAAGGTGAACGCTACAGCGATATCAATCAATAACCTGCAGCCAGAAACATTTTTTGTAACTGAATCGGTGCAGATTGTCCATGGTGACGTTCGGCAAAAACTTGCTCTGCTCCCGGACAATACCTTCCACTGTTGCGTTACTTCTCCGCCCTACTGGGGTATGCGTGATTACGGGTACGAAGGACAAATAGGGGCGGAGACGAATATCAATGACTATATCTCGCATCTGGTCGATGTATTTCGTGAAGTCCGTAGAGTGCTGCGCTCCGATGGTACTTTCTGGCTCAATATAGGCAACACGTACACGTCCGGCGGACGAACCTGGCGACAATCGGATGCAAAAAATAAAGGGCGCGCAATGTCCTATCGCCCTGACACTCCTACAGGGTTAAAGCCCAAAGACCTGATTGGTGTTGCATGGATGCTGGCTATGGCGCTTCAACTAGATGGCTGGTATCTGCGTTCAGACATCATATGGCACAAACCCAACTGTCAGCCGGAATCGGTTAAAGACAGGGTAACAGTGTCACATGAATACCTGTTCATGCTTTCAAAAAGTGAAAATTACTATTTTGATCAGGAGTCAATCAAGGAGCAAACGGCTGACGGTAAATCCCATAAAAACAAGCGGACCGTTTGGCAAATCAACACTGAACCTTGCAAGGAAGCCCACTTCGCTGTCTTTCCCAGAGCATTAGTACGACCGTGCATTTTGGCTGGAGCGCCGAAAGATGGTTTAGTGCTGGATCCATTTTTCGGCAGCGGCACGGTTGGTGTAGTTGCCATTGAAGAGGGTCGTGGATGTGTCGGTGTCGAACTGAAATCACAGTATATTGAAATTGCCAAACAACGCTTGATGGCGGTCACGCCCTCGCTCAAACAGAATTTTGCTGCGGAGGGACAAACTGCCATGAAGCGTGAAACTTACACAAATCCTTCTTTAAACTTTTAATCTGCAATTTCCGCTCACCACCTCCGTCGAAATAGAGGCTGAAAAGCAGCTCGCCTGCCTTTTCCACATAACAGTAGCCGGGCTTGGGAAATTGAGTGCTTTCCGCACGCATCTCAAAGCGCCCAGAGGAAGCCCTTTCCAAGAGTTTCTTCGGGATCTCAACAAGTTCATAGAGATAATCAGGATCGCCTTTCTTCAGCGCACGCAACACTAATATACGATCAATGCCTTCAAGATTATCAAGGAATTGCCGGCGTAGACCAAGTAAATCCTTTGGATTATTTCCCCACTGGCCCCCTCCAAGCTCCATAAATTTTGAGATATGCAGCATATCAACACGAATAGCCCTTGCAGCCTCAGTCTTAAGTGAAATATTTCTGCCGGTTATCTTGATGTCATAGCCACGTCTGCCCCGCTGCGCCAGCTCTGCTGCCACGCCCGATGTTCTGAGAACAGCCTCCAAAGCAAACTCGAACTTGTCCTTGGAAAAAGGCTCTCTTGAAAAGCAGTGATGAATTCGCAACACATCGCCAAAATCCAGCAGGGCAGATTCTGAAATAATATCCGAATCAGATGCCTTCTTGATTGTCCAAGGTTGTGAGAATACCTGCACCATGTTCTGCACAAGACTAAGCCGGTAATCGCTCAAGCCCGGTATTTCCGCAATTAGCTGCGCGATTTTTTCTTCACGAGTCACTCTGTTATAAACCCCTTCGGCATAAAAGTTCGGAATGACAGTACCATCCTATCAAAACTGCATCATGCGCAACTAAAATTCAATCAGTCATTATCTGAAAGGGTTCGTTCCACTTACACCGATTTTCCGATATTAGTCAATAAGTTATTGAGCAGTTTTTCTGTACTGTATCAGAATTTTATCTCTTATGCAAATCATCCGAGGTCATTCCGTTTCCCCATCCTCTGCCATCGGGCCGTAGGAAGCCGCCAGCAGTTCCGCGAGGTGCACCACCTGGGCCTTGCTTCCGCATTGGTACAGGCCGTTCGCCAGATGGAGCATACATCCCGGACAGGATGTCACGACCAGCTCGGCTCCGGTCTCCACTAACTGTTTGACCGTTGTGTCGTTGATCTGCTGGGACAACGATGGATGGTTGAGGCTGAAGGTGCCCCCGAACCCGCAGCAGCGGTCGGGGTCCTTGACATCGTGAAAGGAGAGGCCCGGTATGCGCTTCAGCAGGGAGCGCGGCTGGTCCTTGATCTTCTGGGCCTTTCTCAGATGACAGGGATCGTGGTAGGTGACGGTCTTTTCCACGCGCAACAAGGGAGGGCTCATCTTTATCTGATCGACCAGGAATTCGGAAAAATCGTATATCTTCATCGGAAGCTCCGGGCCGTAGTGCTCTTTCAGCGTTGAGCCGCAGCTTGCGCAGGCGGTGATGATCGCGTCGCAGTCATTCTCCCTGAGGACCTTGAGATTCTGTTGCCTGAGCCCCTCAAAGGTTTCGCGGTCTCCGGCAGCGAGTGACGGAAGGCCGCAGCAGACCTGTTCCCTAGGAACGACAACATCGACGCCGTTCCGCTCCAATACCTCCATGACCGCCTCGCCGATCCCTGGATTCACATGCGTTATCATGCATCCCGAAAAGAAAAGTACCCTCTGCGTCCCTTTCCTCGTCTTTCTGTTCTTCCGCACGAGGGTGTGGAGGGTTTGGCCGGTCAGATGAGGCAGCAGGCGTTTCCCGATCAACGGGAGGCGGAATCTCGGCCGCCGGTAGTTGCCTGCCGCAACCTTGCCTCCAAAAAGGTTTTGTATCCTGGAGGCCAGAGCGATGAGAGGTTGGAGCCGGTTCAGGTTCGGCATAAGCCATCGGGTCAGGACCTTCTTACGGAGCGGAACTCCACGCAGGGCCGCAAGCCTCTCCCGTGCGGCGATGATGATGCGGTCCACGCGCACGCCGCTGGGGCAGTCCTGCACGCAGGTCCGGCAGAGGAGGCATTGGTCGAGCTTTTCGATCAGCGATTTCGTCGGTTCCAGCTTCCCTTCAAGCAGGGCGCGCACGATGGCGACCTTGCCCCGGGGCGCGTCGCTCTCCACGCCTTTGGCATGGAACACCGGGCAGACCGAGCGGCACTGGCCGCAGCGCACACAGGGCATCAGCTCTTTTATCAGATCAATATCTTTCCGTTCCATGGGCATCACTTCTCCGGCAGCGGCCCGTCGTCCAGAGACATTTTTCCCGGATTCAGGATATTCCGGGGGTCGAGGAGCCGCTTGATCCTGCGCATCACGTGAAGGGAGAAGCCCAGTTCTTCTTCCATGTACTCTGCCCGGGCCAGGCCAACGCCGTGCTCACCCGTCGTTGTCCCGTCCAGGTCCAGGGCCATATGGTGAATTTCATCGGCGATCTTTTTCACCTTCTCGATTTCTATTGCCTCATTCGGATCGATGATCGGCGCAGCGTGCAGATTGCCGTCTCCAATGTGGCCGTAGGTGACGATGGGGACGTTGTATTTCGCGCCGATGGCGCGGATGTTCCGCAAGGCCTGGGCCACCGCGTTCACGGGAACACAGATGTCCTCGCCGATGTAGACCCGCGTTGCTCCGGGCTTGACCCTCCCGGCCGCGGCCCCCACCACACCCCGGGCAGCCCAGAGCGCTTTCAGGCGTTCAGGGTCATCGGTCCATTCCACCTTCCGGGCAAATTGCGCGCAGACTTCCGAAATGGCCTTGGCCTGGTACGCGACATCAGGCGGGGAACCATCCACCTCGAAGAGAAGCATTGCCTCGGCGTCAGGCAGGGCGAGTTCCGGTTTGTACAGGTTGGCGGCAACTATGGCCGACTGGTCCATGATCTCGATGGCGGAAGGGAAAAGCCGTCTACGGAACACCTGGACAACTGCCTGGCCTGTTGATTCCAGTTGATCGAAAAAAGCGATGACCAGCCCGCGCCTTTCCGGGAGGGGCAGTACTTTCAGCCGGATCCTGGTGACAACGCCGAGCGTGCCCTCGGAGCCGACCATCAGGCTGGTCAGATCGTAGCCGGCCACGGATTTCAGGGCCCGCGACCGGACCCCGCCGGTGACCATGACCTCGCCCGTGGGCAGGACCACTTCCAGGCCCAGGATGTACTGCTTTGTGGTGCCGTACTTGACGGAGCGCTGGCCGCTGGAGTTGTTGGAAACCATGCCGCCCAGGGTGCACATCTTCGTGCTTCCCGGATCAGGGGGAAAGAAAAACCCGTGCCCGGCGAGCTCCTTGTTCAGCTCTGCGTGAACAATGCCCGGCTGGACCGTCACCTGCAGGTTATCCAGGTCCATGGATACGATTCGGTTCATCCCGGTCAGGTCCATCATGATGCCGCCTTGCTGTGCCACTGCGCCGCAGCATTGTCCGGTGCCCGCTCCCCGGGGGACCACCGGGACCAGGAATTCATTTGCGAGAGCGAGGACCTGGGACACCTGTTCGCTCGTCAGGACCCGGACAACGAGATCGGGCATCCAGTTGTTCATCTGGGACAGCAGAGAGGAATCGGTTGCGTAACAGATCCGGTCGGTTTCGGCCGGAAAAAAATTCGCCGGGCCGACGATCTTCTCGATCCTGCTCAACAGATCCTTCGAAAGCGTCATGCTTCCCCCCTGGGATGGGACCGCGTACGGTACAGATTTTAGGCGCTCACGCCCATAACATCGACAAAATATTGTCGCTGTCTGTGTCTCAGTCAAAAGCCATAAAAAAGGCAAGATGTTTTCTCGCCAAGGTTTACCCCGTTAGAGATTTTCGCTTGCCCGCCCCGGTTCCACGTTTGATATGACGCGGGCTGGGGACGTGACCTCTAACGGGGCAAGAAGGGCGCCAAGAAATGCCTACCCTTTTGGATTTCAACCCTGGACTTAAAGGTTCCCTTTGCGGCTTTGCGTGAGACGCTTTTTGGGTTTTAACCTAGATTTAATGGTTTCCTTTGCGCTCTTTGCGAGCTTTGCGAGAGACGCCTTTTGGTTCCGGTTTCTCGACCTTACGTACTCTTCCCTCGCGCCAGGATGGGATAGACGGCTTCCACGTTACCCTTTCGGACGGCGTAGTATTTGTCATGCAGATTGATGGTCGTGCAGCCGTGGCTCGGAATGAGTTCGATCTTGTCACCGACCTTCAGGGAGCTTTTTCCGGTTGTAGTCCGGATCTTTCCGTGTTCTTCATTTTGACCGATCACTTCGAGATCTTTGCTGCCCTTTACTACCGGGAACCCGAACTCGGCGGTGATCGTCTTCATGCCCGCGTCGGTGATGATCCTGTCGGGCAGATGGAGACTCACGATGGTGGCGAGCAGGGTGAGGGCGCTTCCAAACTCGATGCCCGTTTCCTGATAGTGGGCATCCATGAAGATATAGGACCCCGCCTGTATCTCCGTCACGCCGGGATAAGGACCGGAGATGTTGTACGTTCCCGATCCTCCGCTGCTCACTACGTGAATGGCAAGGCCCGATCTCTCGATCAGGTCTTTGGTTTCTATCAGCAGCTTCATGGATTCTCTGCCTTTGCGAGTCCGCTCGTCAGCGCTTGCGATACTCACGACGTGGCCTTCGTATCCCATCAGGCCCATGAACGTGAGCCCCGATGATGCCGCAACTTTTTTCGCCAGCGCGAGGGCCGGCTCCCCCGGGTCTACGCCGCACCTGTTCATGCCCACGTTCACATCAACGAGTACTTTTAATTGAATCCCCGCAGCCTGTGCAGCAGTGGAAAGGTCTTCGATATTCCCCGCATCGTCCACAGCTACGGTCAGATCCGCCTGCGCGGCAAGGTCCATCAGCCGCTTGATCTTCTGCCTTCCCACGATCTCGTTCGCTATCAAAATGTCTGTGAAGCCCGCCTGGATCATGACCTCGACCTCTCCCAGCTTGGAGCAGGTGATGCCACGGCCTCCGGCCTCGACCTGTTTCCTGGCGATGATCGGGCATTTATGTGTCTTGATATGGGGCCTCAGGTTTGCGTCGATCCCCTTGAAGTATCCGGCCATCCTGGATATGTTGCCCTCCATGACGTCCAGGTCTATCACCAGGGCGGGCGTGTCGATCTCCTGCACGGAAAGACCGATAAAGCTCTCAGCTGTCATGCTCTTTTCTCCTTATTATTAAAATCCCTCCAAACCTCCCTTTTCCAAAGGGAGGAACACCCCTTTTTGACAAAGAGGGGCGGGGGAGATTCTGGTGAATGCGCTCACTGCGAAGTTTCATTATATAACGAAGACCGGGAATATTCAATTTCTTTCCTGGTTCTCTGACACGAGATCAGCCGGGCAGGAGCAATAAATTTATTGACACCACCACGAAAGCAGTTTACTGTAAAGCGCAAAATTCAATACACGGCGCCTCGTAATAAGGAGAAGCCTATGTTCTCGTATTTGCCCCATACGGAACAGGATGTCGCGGACATGCTCAAGGAGATCGGGATCACGAGCATCGATGAGCTGTTCTCCGATATTCCTCCGGACCTGCTGCTCTCGAAGCCGCTGAACATGCCTTCCCGTCGTTCGGAACAGGAGGTCTCCCGCGTCCTCTCCGGCCTTGCCGAAACAAACCGCTCCGAAATGGTCTCTTTTCTCGGCTGCGGCATCTATGATCATCTCATCCCCTCCGTGGTGAAGCACATCATTTCCCGTTCCGAGTTTTCCACGGCCTATACGCCGTACCAGCCCGAGTTCTCCCAGGGCCTTCTCCAGGCGATCTTTGAATTCCAGACGCTCATCTGCGAGCTGACGTCTCTGGACGTTTCGAACGCTTCCTTGTATGACGGGCATACCGCTGCTGTCGAGGCGGCGAACATCGCCGTGAACAGCGTCAAGAAAGCGGATACGATTCTCTACTCGGCAACACTTCATCCCCATACCAAACAGGTGCTGCATACGCACTTTTCCGGCAGCGGCATCTCCCTCGTTGAGGTAAAGCAGGAAAACGGCGCGATTTCCACCGATGATCTGAAGCAGAAGCTTACGGCCACTGTTGCAGTCCTGATAACCCAGACCCCGAATTTTTTCGGCTGTCTCGAAGACTATACCGGGATAACCAACATGGTGCATGAGAACAAATCGCTTCTCGCCGTTTCGTCCAATCCTCTTTCCCTAGGCATGCTCAGATCGCAGGGCGAATGGGGAGCCGATATCGGCTTCGGCGACACCCAGGTATTCGGGCTTCATCCTTCCTTCGGCGGTCCGAGCGCCGGATATATCGCGGCGCAACAGGACTTTATGCGCAAGATGCCCGGAAGGATCGTGGGCCAGTCCGTGGACAAGGACGGCAAGCGGGCCTTTCTGCTCACCCTTCAGGCCCGGGAACAGCATATCAAGCGCGAGCGTGCAACGTCCAACATCTGTTCGAACCAGGCCCTTGCCGCCCTGGCGACAACGGTCCATCTTGCGGCTCTTGGAAAGGAAGGCCTCAAGGAAGCCGCCGCACAGAATTATCAGAAGGCCCACTATCTGTACGAGCGTCTCATATCGGAACTCCCGGTGCGTTCGCTTTACAACCAGCCCTTTTTCAACGAATTTTCCCTGGTCCTTGATAAGGATCCTGAGACTGTCCTCGCGGCCATGGAGAAGGATGGGATCCTCGGCGGCATCGCCCTGAAGGCGTTCTATCCGGACGCATTTCCGAACGCCCTCATCGTGGCCGTCACCGAGAAGCGGACCCGGGAAGAACTGGACCGGTATGTGGAAGTACTCCGGAAGGTGCTGAAATGAGCAAGCTGATATTCGAGGTATCACGACGCGGTAGAAGGGGCTATGCCTACCCCGAACTCGATGTTCCCTCAAAAGAGGCGGCCGACTCCCTCGGTCCTCAGTACCTGCGAATAGCCGCTCCCGATCTGCCGGAGCTCTCGGAGGTAGACGTCGTCCGGCATTACATCAATCTTTCGAGGAAGAACTACGGCGTGGACCTGGGATTCTACCCCCTGGGGTCCTGCACTATGAAGTACAATCCCAAGATCAATGAAGACCTTGCCTCGCTCCCGGGGTTCATGAACCTGCACCCGCTCCAGCCGGTCCGCACGGTCCAGGGCATACTGCGCCTGCTCCATGAAACGACGACCCTGCTGTGCGAGATCACCGGCATGAAGTGGGGGACCCTCCAGCCCCTTGCCGGCGCCCACGGCGAGTTCACGGGCATGAAACTCTTCCGGGCCTATTTCAACAAGCGCGGGGAGCACACGAGAACGCGCATCCTCGTGCCGGATTCCTCCCACGGGACCAATCCCGCTTCAGCCCATATCGCGGGCTTCGAGGTCGTGGAGCTGCCGTCGAACCGGGAAGGGATGGTGTCCCTCGAGGAGCTGGATAACTATCTGGATGAGAACCTGGCGGGCATCATGCTCACCAATCCGAATACGCTGGGCCTCTTCGAGAAGGACATCAAGACCATCGCGGGGAAGGTCCACAAGGCCGGCGGACTGCTGTATTACGACGGCGCGAACTCCAACGCCATCATGGGCAAAGTGCGCCCCGGTGATATGGGGTTCGACGTGGTGCATCTGAACCTTCATAAAACATTTTCCACCCCGCACGGCGGCGGCGGTCCGGGGAGCGGCCCTGTTCTCGTGTCGGAACGGATCGTCCCGTTCCTGCCGATCCCCGATATCGTAAAAAGCGGTGATGCCTATTCATTGGACCATGCCCGCCCCGACAGCATCGGACGCGTAGCAGGATTTTTCGGGAACGTCGGCATTGTCATACGGGCCTACGCATATATGCTCACCATGGGCGCCGAAGGGCTGAAGAAGGCCTCGGAGTACGCGGTGCTGAACGCCAATTATCTGAAAGAAAAGCTGAAGGGAAGCTATCGTCTGCCCTATGATGTGGCGTGCAAGCACGAATTCGTGCTTTCCGCAAAAGAGCTGAAGGACAACTTCGGGGTGACGGCCCTGGACATTGCGAAGCGGCTCCTTGACTACGGGGTCCATCCGCCCACGATCTATTTTCCGATGATCGTGCCGGAAGCGCTCATGATCGAGCCTACGGAAACGGAGTCCAGGGAGTCTTTGGACGCCTTCATCG
>MHDZ01000021.1:9228-9363 GCA_001805055.1 Nitrospirae bacterium GWC2_57_13 | reverse complement strand
CGGGTGTTCTCACAACCTGTGCAATTTTTGCCCCGCCTATAAACAGAAGCGCTTCCGCATCCGCAGTCTGGCAGAGATGGAGCAGGACATCCGGGAATGCCTTCCGGCATTCTCTACTACGCGGCGGGTCTTTCT
>MHDZ01000021.1:6866-9188 GCA_001805055.1 Nitrospirae bacterium GWC2_57_13 | reverse complement strand
TTACTCCCTCCTGCGTTCTTCGTTCCCCAGGCTCCAGCGCATCGGCATGTACGCGAACACCAGGAACATCCTGGGAAAATCTCTGGATGAGCTGATACAGCTTCGTGAAGCAGGGCTGGGTATCCTGTATCTCGGCATCGAGAGCGGGGATGATGAGCTGCTGACATGGATGAGGAAGGGTGCGACTGCGGCGGAGATGACCGAGGCTGGACGTAAGGTCACGGAAGCGGGCATCAAGCTCTCGGTCACGGTGCTGCTCGGCATCGGCGGCGCCGGGAAGAGCATGGAGCACGCCAGGGCCACCGGAAAGCTGCTTTCCACCATCGACCCTGATTACGTCGGCGCCCTCACGGTTATGATAGTGAAGGGCACGCCGCTCTATGACCTTCAGCAGCAGGGCACGTTCAATCTTCCTTCTCCCTTCGAGATACTCTCGGAGCTGGCCGAGATGCTCAGCCACACCGAGATGACCCGTGGTCTCTTCTTCGCGAACCATGCGTCGAACTATCTTCCTGTCCGCGTGCGCATGCCTGCCGAGCGCGACGAGGCTGTGGAGATGATCCGGAAGTTCGTGAGCGAAGGGGATGTGTCATCCCTGAAGCCCGAAGGGATCAGGAGGTTGTGAGGAAGCGTGGATCGTTGAACTGGCAGAAGAGTTTGTATTTATAAATATGCTACAATAATACTGGTCACTATTTTAATCACAATGAAATCAGGTAGTTATGCTATCTTTTCATTGAAAGAAACTGCGATTTCTGGTACAGTCGGTACAACTATCTAATAACTGCTTGATCAACGAGCGTGAGATATATATCGTAGAATACTCATTCTAGTTAAATCAAGCCTGCGCAGCAGTGGTAAAATAGGTTCCGCCTATCCGGGTTCGTGACTACGCGCGATAGGGAGTATGAGGATCAGCGGAATCTTTATCGGGCAACGGTATTGAAAGGATTCTGAAGCATGGGGATGTTGCTGTTTTCCAGAAACAGGGGCCGCATGGGGCTGACCACTTGCCTGAGCATCGCGATGGCCGTCGCCATGCTGATCGGCGCGGCAGTGCTGCTGACCACGACGCCCACAATCAATTTCTTGTGGTCCATGCTGGTGAAGAACACGCAGGTCCTGCTTCTCGCGTTGGTGCTGCTTCTCGCTGGTACGACGGGGATCATTCGGTTCGGCCTGCGGCCCCGTGGTAAGCTTGCAACCGGAATTCCCGAACAGAGTACGGCGGAGATGGTTTTGACCAGCAGCGCCTTCAACCAGATGCAGATGTCGGAACAATTGCGCCAAACTCTTGACTATCTGAAGCAGAGCAGGGACCGGTACAGCCTCCTGTATAATCAAACACCGGTCCTGCTCCAGTCCATCGACCGGACGGGAACCCTCGTCGAGGTCAATGACTACTGGCTGTACACCCTCGGGTATGAGCGGGACGAAGTGCTCGGCAAAAAAGTGACTGATTTCTACACCGAGGAATCCCGGAAGTATTGCCAGGATGTTGTTCTGCCTGCATTCTTTCGGGACGGTGTTTGCAAGAACATACCGTTTCAGTTCGTTAAGAAGAACGGCGAACTGGTGGATGTCCTTCTTTCCGCCACGGGAGAAAGAGATGGGGCCGGAAACGTGGTCCGGTCCATGGCGGTCATTGAAGACGTCACCGAGCGCAAGAAGGCGGAAACGGCTTTGCAAAAGAGCGAGCAGAAATACCGTGCCATTATTAACAACATCAGGGACACCTTCTACCGAACCGACAGGAGCGGCATGTTGGTCATGGCAAGCCCGTCCACCCTGTCAATGTTCGGATACGACACTCTTGATGAAATAGTCGGCAAAAGGACGGCCGCTTCGTTCTACCGGGACCCGTCGAAGCGTGAGAGCTTGATCGAGAAGATCAAGAAAGACGGCTTTGTGAAGGACCACGAATTGATGCTTGTCAGAAAGGACGGCTCGACCATCCCCATATCCCTGAGCAGCTCCAGCTACACCGATGACAACGGAGAGTTCGCAGGCTTCGAAGGTTTTATCAGGGATATCTCGGAGCGCAAACAATTCGAAGAGGAACGGCTCAAGACCCAGAAACTCGAGGCCGTCGGCACGCTGGCCGGCGGCATTGCGCACGATTTCAACAACCTGCTGCAGGGCGTGTTCGGCTATATTTCCCTGGCGAGGTTGATGTGCGACGATAAGGAAAAAAGCCTTGCCTCGCTTGAGCAGGCCGAGAAGGCGTTGCACCGCTCCGTGAAACTGACGAACCAGCTGTTGACCTTTTCGAAGGGCGGCAAGCCGGTAAAGAAACCGATCGATCTCCTGCCGGTGGTCGAG
>MHDZ01000021.1:0-6718 GCA_001805055.1 Nitrospirae bacterium GWC2_57_13 | reverse complement strand
GCGGCAGTGTGGAGATCGTCATCAGAAATATCCAGGCTCCGGGTGCGAATCTCCCGCAGGGCCTGGGAAAAGGGAACTATATCGAGATCGCCATCAAAGACAGCGGCATCGGGATTGCGGAAGAATATCTTGACAGCATATTCGACCCCTATTTCTCGACGAAAGAAAAAGGGAGCGGCCTGGGCCTCGCCACGTCCTATTCCATTATCAAGAACCATAATGGTCTGATCGATGTCAAATCCGCTGTGGCCAAAGGGACCGTCTTTCGTATCTACCTTCCCGCAATTGCAGAAGAGCAAAAAAAGGCACCCCTGCGACCGGCGGAAGCAGTCGCATCGGCCCGCGCGGCTAAAGTGCTCATTATGGATGATGAGCAGATCATCCTTGATGTCGCCGGTGCATTGCTCAGGAAGCTCTGTCATGAGGTGGAATTCTCAGCTCAGGGAAAAGAGGCAATTGAAAAGTATCGGACGGCAAAGCAATCAGGAAAACCCTTTGATGTCGTCATTCTGGACCTCACGATCCGCGGCGGCATGGGCGGCGCCGAGACGATCAAGATACTGCGTGAGATCGACCCCGAGGTGAAGGCGGTTGTTTCCAGCGGATATTCTGCCGATGCCGATGTGTCGACCTACCAGCAGATGGGTTTCAGCGCATTCCTCAAGAAACCCTATGATGTAGATAAGATCCGGGATGTATTGAACAAGGTCCTCAGTTCGTGATGCGCGGTTTCTTCTTCGCGAACCGCAGTGGCGATGATCCGGAAGTTCATGAGGGAAGGGGGTGGTCCCAGTCAATGGAGCATAGGCTGTTAGATATGCATAAGAAATGTTGTTGGTTAGCATTTTAAGCATAGTAAAATCAAGTGGTTATGATGGTTTTCCATTGAAAGAAACTGCGAATTCTGATACAGTCGGGAAAATTGTCTAATAAAATAACTGGTTGTCGACACAGTAGTTTTCTACTGCGTGTCACACCTTTCAAAGTGCTATCAACTGGCAGAAGTAGGGTGATTAATTATGGATCAAATGCCGGACTACTCCAAATACACCTTAAGTCAGCTGTACGACGTATATGGGCATGTTGACCGGGATAAGTACCCCGACCGGTTCCAGGCAGTAATCGGGGAAATAGAGCGACGCAAATCCGATCCAGTGCTTTTACAGCAAGAGGAGAAGGCAAAAGCGGAGCAGAGAGAAAAAGGGAAATACCATACTTTCTGGAATCGGTTTTGGGCGGGTGTGATTGATGGGCTTATTTTTCTGCCTCTTGGGCTCCTATTTGCTTGGACTAAAGCCCACGCACACATCCTGCCGATAATTATCGTGGTGCCGGCAGTCGTCTCTCTGAGTTTGATCTGGGTTTTGTACAGCATTGGCATGCACGGCCGTTTTGGGCAAACGATTGGCAAAATGTTGGCACGCGTCAAGGTCTTGGATGTGTCTGAACAACAACTTTCGATGCGACAGGCAGTCCTCCGAGATAGCGTTCCGCTGGTTCTCATCTTGGCTTCCATACCATTTCAGATAATCTCCGTTCTCAATGCTCAGCCACTTTTGGCCAGCGGCAACGACAGCATGCCGATGAAAATCATCAGCTCTGTCGATACCGCTTGGTTTATGGCGGAGATTATTACAATGCTGACGAACTATAAACGAAGGGCTTTGCACGACTTTATCGCTAGGTCTGTGGTGGTGAGATGCTGAATTAGTGATACGAAATAATAAGTAATAACTGGACTGCGTCTGACAACTGACTACCTGTCGTTCCATACTGTCACGACGTTGCGTGTGAACTTATCGTATTGAAGCCCTCGGCGAGGTCGATAGGCTACCTGTACCGATCTGTTGGAGTTTAGGGCGCAGATATGATACGAAGAAATATCACAATTCGCTTTTTTTTATTGCTACTGTTCCTTGTACTTGCTGTAGTAACTGTCGGCAATGCAATGGCTTCAGAGCTGCGCGACATCACGAGCGACGGATGCAGCCTGTTCCCTGACGGCGATGTGAAGGACCGGAAGCTCTGGTGCGAGTGCTGCTTCGAGCACGACATCGCCTATTGGCGCGGGGGAACGGAAGAAGAGCGCAAGTCGGCCGACGCGGCGCTTCGGGACTGCGTGCTCGCACGTACGAAGAACAAGGCCCTTGCGGAACTCATGTACCAGGGTGTGCGCATGGGCGGGCAGCCCATATTCCCCACGTGGTACCGCTGGGGATATGGATGGAAGTACGGCCGAGGGTATGCTCCTGTTACGCAGGAGGAGCAGCTCCTGGTCCAGGAAAAGCTTGAAGCTTACAGGGAAAAGCATCCTCAGGGGTACTGTCACGACTAAGAGAGGCTCACAAGAAAGGTGTCTGTCATGAAAAAACTACTTATCCTGCTCATCGTATTCTCAGTCTCCTGCGCCACTGCAGCAGAGTTAAAGCCACGGTCCGAGACCTGGGCCCAGCCGGTCTCATCGAAGGCCGTTGATAACTTCTTCCAGCTCGACGAGAAGGTCTATCGCTCGGCCCAGCCGGACAGGGAGGGGTTCCTGGCCCTGCGGGACCTAGGCATACGGAACGTCCTGAACTTGCGGGACTATCATTCGGACGATAAAAAGGCCCGGGGGTATGGATTTTCGCTCTACCGGGTCAAGATGGAAGCCGGCGATATAGAGACCAGGGACGTCATACGAGCCCTCAGGATCATCAAAGAGTCTCCAGGCCCCATAGTGATCCACTGCTGGCATGGTTCTGACCGGACAGGCCTGATAAGCGCCATGTACAGGATCGTTTTCCATGGCTGGTCAAAGGAAGATGCGATCAATGAATTGATGAACGGCGGGTATGGGTATCATTCGCTGTACAAGAACATCCCTGAATTCATCCGCAAGGCGAATATCGATGAAATAAAACAAAAGGTTTTCGCGCCCTGAGCCCCCGCTCCTTCAGAGGACCCAAAAGGTACGCCAACCACAGAAAATCCCCGATTTTCCCTGAAAAAACAACAAAAAAATAGTTGCAACGATAGTTGATATATTGTATATTCACTCACTATGCCGATGACAATCACTGAAAAGATACTTGCTGCGCACTGCGGCAAGAAGGAAATCGCCCCTGGAGAGCTGATCAACGCAAAGCTCGACCTGGTGCTGGCCAATGACATCACTGCGCCCATCTCCATCAAGGA
Organism: Nitrospirae bacterium GWC2_57_13; assembly: GCA_001805055.1. Lineage (GTDB taxonomy): Bacteria > Nitrospirota > UBA9217 > UBA9217 > UBA9217 > GWC2-57-13. The sequence goes on along the minus strand of MHDZ01000021.1, from coordinate 3,544 downwards.
ATTCCGGGCAGCCGGTGCAAAGAAGGTGTTCGATCCCGATCGGATCGCGCTGATCCCCGACCATTTCGCGCCGAACAAGGACATTGCGTCCGCGGAGCAGTGCAACCTTCTGCGCCAGTTCTCGCGGGAGCATAATCTCTCGCTTTATTTCGAGGTGGGCCGGATGGGCGTGGAGCACGCGCTACTTCCGGAGCAGGGGCTCGTGGTTCCCGGCGACGTGGTGATCGGGGCGGACAGCCACACCTGCACCTACGGAGGGCTCGGAGCTTTCTCCACGGGCGTGGGCAGCACGGACGTTGCCGCGGCCATGATCACGGGCGAGGCCTGGTTCAAGGTGCCCGAGAGCATGAAGTTCATCTATAAAGGAAAGCTCGGCAAGTGGGTGAGCGGCAAGGACATCATCCTTCGCACCATCGGCGATATCGGCGTGGACGGAGCACTCTATCGGGCCATGGAGTTCACCGGCGAGGCGATCAAGAAGCTGACCATGGCCGGACGGCTCACGATCTGCAACATGGCCATCGAAGCAGGCGGCAAGAACGGCATCATCGAGCCTGACGAGATCACCGAGAGGTACGTGGCCACACGGGCGCGCAGGAAGTACAAGTTCTACAAGTCCGACAAGAAGGCGAACTACGTGGACGTGCGCGAGTACGACCTTTCTGCCATGGAGCCCCAGATCGCCTGCCCGCACCTTCCGGAGAACGTGAAGCCTGTGTCGCAGCTCGCGGCGATCAACATCGACCAGTCCGTGGTGGGCTCCTGCACCAACGGCAGGATCGAGGACATGCGGGAAGCAGCCAAGGTGATCAAGGGCCACAAGGTCCATCCCTATGTGCGCATGATCGTGATCCCGGCAACGCAGGCGATCTATAAACAGTGCATAAAAGAAGGTCTTGTGGATATTTTCATTGATGCCGGCGCGGCATTCAGCACGCCGACCTGCGGCCCCTGTCTGGGCGGCCACATGGGCATCCTCGCTTCCGGCGAGCGGGCCATCAGCACGACGAACCGGAATTTTGTAGGACGCATGGGCCACCCCAAGAGCGAAGTGTACCTCTCGAACCCGGCTATTGCAGCTGCCTCGGCGGTGCTCGGCAGGATCGGCCGGCCTGAAGAGTTGAAGTAACAGCAAAACCGTCTGGACACGGTAAGATCTGAAACAGCGGATAACTGCGGATAAAGCGCAGGCAAGAAATATCTTGAGAATCGCGTCTTAGATTGAAATCAGAGTGTATCCGTCTTTTCCGCCTCTTCCGTGTCCAAAGAAATTGAGGTTCTCATGAAATTCAAAGGCAAAGCATGGAAGTTCGGAGCGGACGTGGACACGGACGCCATCATCCCGGCGCGATACCTCAATACATCGGACCCCAAGGAATTGGCCAGCCACTGCATGGAAGATTCCACGAACCCGGACTTCATGAAGAAGATGAAACCCGGCGATGTGATCGTTGCCGAGAAGAACTTCGGTTGCGGGTCCTCACGGGAGCACGCGCCCATCGCGATCAAGACTGCAGGCATTTCCTGCGTGGTGGCAAAGAGTTTTGCCAGGATCTTCTACCGGAACTGCTTCAATATGGGGCTTCCCATCTTCGAGAGTCCTGAGGCCGTCGATAACATCAAGGAAGGCGACGAGATCGAGGTGGATGCAGACGCAGGGGTCATTCGTATCCTCCCGTCAGGCAGGGAATTCAAGGTCGCGCCGGTACCGGCCTTCATGCAGGAATTGATCGCCGCAGGCGGGCTCATGGCCTATACGAAGAAGAAGGCGGGCCTTGCGTGACAGCGTGTTTCAAGATCATGCGGGCGCTGCAGCAACAGTCCCATCCGAACCCTGACCCCCGTTGCATATCCTGTGTGTATTTCAGCAACAACCTGGATCAGGTAGAGTTTCCGGCCCTGACGAAGAATGACGAACGCTGCGGACTGGCGTTCCTTCCCGGCGACGACAACTGCACCGAGATGCGCACGGACAATTGCAGTGCGAGAAAAAGATAAGTTCTTTTGGCCGCAGATAAGATCGGAAGGAGCGGATGTGAATTTTGGTGACATGATTTTATCCGATTATTCTGCGAAAATCTGCCGCCCAACAGCTTTTCGGTTCTGGAGGAATCAGTGTCTATGTCAAAGACCTACAAAATAGCAACGATCCCCGGTGACGGGACCGGCCCGGAAGTGGTTCGGGAGGCCATAAAAGTTCTGAAATCTGCCGCTGCCAAGGGCGGGTTCAAGTTCGAGTTCACGGAATTTGACTTCGGCGGCGCGCGGTATCTGAAGACCGGTGAGACTCTTCCGGACAGCGCTATCAACGAATTCAGGAAATTCGACTCCATGTTCCTGGGCGCTATCGGCCACCCGGACGTAAAGCCGGGCATTCTCGAGACAGGGATCCTGCTCAAGATACGCTTTGCCCTGGACCAGTACATCAATCTCCGGCCGGTAAAGCTCTATCCCAATGTGGAGACGCCGCTCAAGGACAAAGGACCGGAGCACATTGATTTTATCGTCATCCGCGAGAATACGGGCGGCATCTACACAGGCCACGGCGGCGCCACGCGCGTTGGTACGCCTGACGAGATAGCCACGCAGCTCATGGTCTATGACCGCCGCACCGTGGACCGCTGTCTCAAGTACGCTTTTGAGCTCAAGAAGAAGCGGAACGGGCAAAACAAAAGGTATGCTGAGAAGCCTATCACGCTTATCCACAAGCGGAACGTGCTGACCCATTGCGGCGACCTCTGGTACCGGGCCTTCGAGGAGATGGGCGCGAAGCAGTATCCGGAGCTCAAGCGCGACTACAACCACGTTGACGCGGCGAACATGTGGTTCGTGAAGAATCCCGAGTGGTTCGATGTGGCCGTTACCGAGAACCTCTTCGGCGACATCATCACCGACGTGGGCGCCATGATCCAGGGCGGGCTCGGCGTAGCCTCCGGCGGGAATATCAACCCCGAGGGCGTTTCCATGTTCGAGCCTATGGGCGGCAGCGCGCCGAAGTATGCGGGCAAGAACGTGATCAATCCCATGGCAGCCATCGGCGCGGGTATGATGATGCTCGAGTCGCTGGGTGAGGCAAAGGTAAGCCAGGGCGTTGAAGCGGCCATGATCGCGGTGATGAAGAAGATGAAGAGTCAGGCCGCAGGCAAGATGGGTATGTCCACGACGGAAGTTGGGGATATGGTTGCGGGGATGGTATAAAACAAGTTCAAAGTTCAAGGTGCAAAGTTCAAGGTAAAGGAAATGGAGCAAGGCAATGATGAAAGTCGGCATTATCGGCTGGCGCGGCATGGTGGGTTCGGTGCTCATGGGCCGCATGAAGGAAGAGAAGGACTTTGACCACATCGAGCCTATGTTCTTCACCACTTCGAACATCGGCGGCAAGGGCCCGGACGTAGGCAAGGGCGCGTCAACGCTCAAGGACGCGAAGAGTATAGATGATCTCAAGAAGATGGACATCGTGCTCACCTGCCAGGGCGGCGACTACACGAACGAGGTCTATCCGAAGCTGCGCGCTGCAGGATGGAAGGGCTTTTGGATCGACGCG
>MHDZ01000020.1:2870-6874 GCA_001805055.1 Nitrospirae bacterium GWC2_57_13 | reverse complement strand
TTCTGCCTCACCATGTTCGAGGACGGGATAAAGATCAATAACTGTGAAGAAAAACTGAAGGCGATTGATCTGGCCGAGATCGTTGCAGCAAGGATAGCTGAAAGTTAAATTCTGTGAAAAAAGGAAAACAAAATTACGCCACGAAGGCGCTAAGGCACGAAGAAAATCTTAAGAATGCGCGGATTAAACAAGCCAATGGCCTCAGATAAATTCCTTCGGGCCTTCGAGTCTTCATGGTATGTTTGGGTCTGAATGAAAACAAAATTCAGACAAGAAGGCACCAAGACACTAAGAAAGTCTTAACGCCGATGGATTATTAAGCCTTAAAGCCGCACATGCACTTCTTCGTGCCTTCGAGTCTTCGTGGCATATTTGGTTCTGAATCAGGAGGAATGCGATGAAAATACTGGTCTGCATCAAGCAGGTGCCTGACATGGCATCCAGGTTCAAGGTCAACGGGGACGGGACCTGGTACGACGAGACCGACCTGGCATTCAGGATGAACGAGTACGACGAGTATGCCGTTGAACAGGCCGTGCAGCTCAAGGAGCAGCAGGGCAGCACGCCGGACATTACCGTTCTTTCCATCGGCCCTGACCGTGTCGGCGAGATGATCAAAAAGGCCATGGCCATGGGATGCGACCGCGGGGTCCACATTCAGGATAAAGATTCTTTTCGAAAAGATCCCTGGCAGATAGCCTCGGCGATCGCAGGATTTGCCCGCGACAAGAAGTTCGACCTGATCTTCTTCGGGATGCAGTCCCAGGACCGGGGTTCCGGCCAGGTCGGGGCCATGGTAGCCGAGATCCTGGGCATCGCCTGCGCCACCACCGTGGTCGGCTTTGCCTTTGCCGACGGCGTTGTCACCGCGAAGCGGGAACTTGAAGGAGGGATCAGGGCGGTGGTGAAGCTTAAACTGCCGGCGCTGATCACCTGCCAGCTCGGTCTCAATACGCCCCGCTATCCGACCCTTCCCAATATCATGAAGGCGAAAAAGAAGGAGCTCCTCGCCCTCCCGATCGCCGATTTCCTTAAAGAAAAGGAACTGGTAGCCACTGCCAGCGCCTATCCGCCTGCTAAGAAGGGGACGGGGCTTGTTCTTGAGGGGGATGTGAACGACATGGTCGGCAAGCTTGTAGGTATTCTGAAAGAGAAGACGAAGGTTGTGAAATAGAATGGAAATTATCGCCACCAAGGCACAAAGACGCAAAGTGAAAACCGCATAGGGCAGAGGGCACGGTGCATGACGCACAAGCGTTTACCCTCTGCTCCCTGCTCCATGCCCTATGCTTCTTTCTTCGTGCCTTCGCGTCTTCGTGGCATGTGTGGTTCCGGGCTGTCCGGATCAGGAGGATCATATGAAAACACTGCTCATTTGCGAATACCGGGAAGGGAAGCTCCTCGAGTCCAGCTATGAACTTGTTGCCTTTGCCGACAAGCTGGGCGCTGAAAAGGCAATGGTCCTGATCGGGAAGGAAGCGGAAGTCCCGAAGGTCAACGGCAAATTGTACCTGGCCGATGTTGCGAAATACGGCGAATACAAACCTGACCTGCACAAAAAGATCGTGCTCGAAGCGGTCAAGAAGGAAGACCCCGACGCTATCGTCTTCCTCCATTCCTCCTATGGCTGGGACCTTGCGCCGCGGGTGGCCGCGGCCCTCAAGGCCGGTCAAGTTTCCGAGATCGTCAGTATCAACGAGGGTAAATTCGAGGTCGGCCTCTGCAATGCAAAGCTGCGTCGGACCGTTACCCCGCAGACAGGGAAGATGGTCCTTACCATTCAGGCCGGCGCCTTCAACGTTGCCGGTGATCCCCAGGGCAAGGCGCAGATTGAAAAGATCGACCTGCCTGATGCTGTTTCGCCCCTGGAGTTCGTGGGCTATGAGCCGGCGCAGAAAAAGGAAGTGGACCTGGCACGCGCAGAGGTTGTCGTCAGCGCCGGTCGGGGGGTCGGCAAAAAGGAAAACGTGGCGATCATCGCCGCGCTGGCCAAGGCCCTTGGTGGTGAGTTGGGGGCAAGCAGGCCTGTGGTTGATGCGGGATGGGTCGAGCACAGCCGCCAGGTCGGGACCACGGGTCAGATCGTGGCGCCGAAGCTCTACGTGGCATGCGGCATTTCCGGGGCCATTCAGCACGTGGCAGGGATGAAGAAGTCGGAGTTCGTGGTCGCCATTAACAAGGACAAGGACGCTCCCATCGGCGAAGTGGCGGACGTGCTGGTGGTGGCCGACGTAATGCAGTTCGTTCCCGCCTTGACAGCAATGCTTCAAAAATAGTGTGGCTTGAATAGGGGATCTTTTTTTCCTGAGCTGCTCCGCTTATACCGGACTACGAGAGGAGAAGCCGCGGCGTGACCGTCACAGTGTTTTCAGTTGTGCCGGACAAAGTTTTATATTACAGTATGTCACACGGTAGCCGCTGGCTGCATGGGCAGGCACCTTCGCTTCCTTTGGGGCTGATGTCCAGCTTTGCGAAGCAATCAGGAAAAATAGAGGAGGATCATATGGCTTTTTGTCCTAAGTGCGGAAAGGAAGCGGTCAAGGAAGGATCGTTTTGTCAGGGCTGCGGCGCCAAGCTGCCGGTTCAGGGCGGAGGGCCGCAGGGATCGGTGGCTGCATCACATTTGCAGGAGTCAGACTACAGAACATTCATCGGCAAGAATGCCGACAAGTATGTCGCGAAGTTCGGCCATTTCTCATCAGGCGGAGAGGGTTCCTTTGCCGCTACGTGGCACTGGCCCGCGTTTTTCGTCCCTTTTTTCTGGATGCTCTACCGGAAGATGTACTTTTGGGCGCTGCTTGTTTTTGTCATTGGAGCGATCCCCTTTGCCTGGTTGGTCATGATGCCCGTCATCGGCCTGACCGGGAACTATATGTATTTCAACCATGCCCGGAAAAAGATGGCAGAGGCCATGATCTCGTCCGAGCAGTCGGAAGTGCAGCGCGCCGTTGCGCTCGCCCGCGCCGGCGGTGTGAACAGTCTTATTGTTATCCTTCCCGTGGTCCTTGTCCCGATCATTGCGATCCTCGCGGCCATTGCAATACCGCAGTTTGCCGCCTATCGTCAGCGCGCCTTTGATATGCAGGCGAAAAGCCACGTGCAGAATGCCTGCTACGGCGTATCGGCGTTCTTTCAGCAGAACCCGGACAGAACGGAGATCGACGAAGGCTCCCTCAGCCAGGCGGGATACACGCCCCTTAAGGATGTTGAGCTCACGATTCTCGATCCGGACCGGGAGACGTTCAGTTTGAGCGCGAGACATGTGAGAGGACGAAGCCGCTATGTTGCGAAGAGCGACTGCACGGTCACGGAAGTGCGGGAGCAGTGAGCCTTCGTCCTCACGATGTTCCGGTCCTCTATCTTATCTCGGGCAGGCGCGGGGGCTTGCTTTCGGGGAGAAAAGTTCTTAAAGTGTTTGACAATAAAGACGTTTAGCACTACTATTCTGGCGGGCCCGTTGGCGGCGCACGTCAAAATTATTTGAGGATGGTATATGAACATGCCGGAAAAAGCGAACGTTCCTTCGAAAGGTGAGATGTCCATCTCAATGTCAAATCTGCCGCCTGTTGCCGGGCTCCCGTCCAGCGAGTTCGGCCTCGCCATAGGATACGTCCTCGGGCATCATATCCTCAATATTCGTGACCTTCACTACGGCTATTGGCCCGACGACCTGCCGGTGAACATGCAGAACCTGGCCAAGGCCCAGGCCAACTATACCGACCTGCTGATGTCCCGCATACCGCAGGGGGTGAAATCGGTCCTCGATGTCGGGTGCGGGGCGGGGAACACGGCACGCAAGCTGTTGGACCGCGGCTATCAGGTGGACTGTGTGTCGCCGAACGGTTTCCTTACGAGCGTGGCCAAGCAGGTGCTCGCCGGGCGCGCCACGGTGTTTGAGACCAAGTTTCAGAATCTCGTCACGGACCGGCACTACGATCTGGTCATCTTCAGCGAGAGCCTGCTGTTCATCAGGCCTCTTGACGTGGCGTTCTCCAAGGCGCTGA